>JBOHWM010000365.1:0-8964 GCA_050736555.1 Binataceae bacterium (SeqCode) | reverse complement strand
GATGGAACGTTTGGCTGACGCTGCAATTTGGACATGCGATAACGTTGCCGCATAGGTGGCATTGCAGGAAATTATGATAGCCGCGCCGATTGAGGAAGATTACGCTTTGCCCGCCGTCTGCCAGATTTTCTCTCAGCGCCGTGGTCAGCTCCTCCGAAAGCGGCACGTCGGCGGTCGATCCCTCGCCGTCAGGCGATGAGGATGCGGCGCCGACCGCCGGCGCGACGATATTCGAAGCTGGCGGGATTGATTTTCGTTGGCGCAAATCGACCACCGTGACCTCGGCCAATTCCCGCCCAGGTACGCGCCGCGCGAGCCGCAACAGGCGGTAACGTCCGCGCCGCGCATTTACAAACGATTCCGCCGACGGCGTTGCCGATCCCAGCACCACCGGGGCTTCGCTGAAGCGTGCCAGCGCGACCGCCAGGTCGCGTGCGTGGTAGCGAATCCCCTCCTCTTGCTTGTAGGCGCCGTCGTGCTCTTCATCGGCGACAATCAGTCCGAGATCGTGGAGCGGTGCGAACACCACCGAACGCGGCCCAATCATGATGCGCGCGTGGCCGTCGAGCGCCGACCTCCAGCTCGCCCATCGATCGGCCACGTTCTGACCGCTGTGCGCGATACCGACCAGCGCTCCGAAGCGCCGGCGGAAAGCGCGGACTACCTGATCCGCCAGCGCGATCTCCGGCACCAGCACGAGCATCTGGCGGCCCGTGGCCAGCGCTTGCGCGGCGAGTCTTAAATAGACCTCGGTTTTGCCGCTGGCAGTCACGCCCCAGAGCAGAAATGGCTGGAAGTGCCGCGCATGGATCACCGTGCTCACGGCTTCAACCGCCGCCGCCTGCTCCCAGGTAAGCTCCGGCCCTTGTTCCAGCGCGGTCTCGTCCGCGCGCGGAACATCCGGATTGGCCGGAGTGACCATGTCGTGAGAGGCCATTTGGTCCGGCTCAGTCATCTGTACCAGCCCACGCCGGTTCATCAGCCGCACAGCCGCTTTTGCGGCGGGAATTGCCGCCTCGATCTGGTCCAATGCAAGTGCGCCGTGCTGATCGAGCAAGCGTGCAATCGCACGTTGCTTGACCCCGCGCACTTTTAACCCGTTCTCGCCTTGCGTCCATTGCACGATCGGCGGCGGGTCGCGATGACGTCCGCGGGTGCCATCGTGCCGTTCGATAAAGCCGTCGCTTTCGAGCCGCTTCACCGTCAACTCGACTTCGCGGCGTGGCCCAAGCGCCTGCAATTGCCGCGCGGTCATCGGACGTTTGCTCACGGCTTTGAGAATCGCGCGCTCCAACGCGGTCATCGCCGCCTGTGCAAGCGGGCCGGGAGACGCGCCCGGCTTGAACATGCGCCGTGATTCGACCCGCGCGACGGCCGGCATCACGTTGCGGTACGCCTCGCCGACCGGAACCATGTAATAGTTCGCCAGGAAATTGATCAACTCCAGATGGGCCTGATCGAACAGCGGACGTGCCCCGAGCAATTGAATAATCGGCCGGGGAACAGCACCACCGCTGTCGAGATGATCGCCGGTGGCAACGACGATTCCGGTGAGCTTGCGCGATCTCAGCGGCACGAGCACGCGATGGCCGCTCTGGATGCGCCCGATCAAAGATGGCGGTATCGCGTAGGTCAGCCGTTCACCAGCCGCACCGACGATCACCACGCTGGCCAGGGTTGCTTCCGTTGACGGTTGTTTTAGTGAATCGTCCAATGGTGATGTCCGCGTAACACAGCTTGCTCGTATGAAAAAGGACGGTTTTAGTCCGACCTGCAATTTACACTTCCGCGCGCCATGCCACATCATCCTGACCTTGTGCCAACTGAACCCGGTGCGCTACAAGCGCAGTAGCTAGCGGCGCTCCGGCGCGGAGCGAGCAAACGAGTCTGCGAGGTGCGTAAAGAAGACGCGGAGCGGATCCCCCGACTCAACACAACATCACGCCGCCGCGCAATCGGGCGAGGAATCAGTCATGAAGCTTGAAAATAAAGTAGCCGTGGTAACCGGCGCCGGGCGCGGGATGGGCCGCGCGATGGCGCTGCGATTTGCCCATGAAGGCGCGCAAGTGGTGGTGGCGGAGGTCGACACCGAAAGTGCGAATCAGACCTTCGCTGATATTAATCGACGCGGGATGGTGGCCAACACCAATGTCGCCAAGGTCGCGGAAATTGACGAATTGGTCGCGCAGACGATGCGGACTTTGGGACACATCGACATCCTGGTCAACAATGCGGGCGTGACCAAAAGCCTCGGCATCTTTGACGTCACCGAAGCCGATTGGGACTGGATGCACGCGGTTAACGCGCGCGGGCTGTTTTTCTGCCTGCAACGTGTGGCTAAGGAGATGGCGAAGCAGCGCTCAGGAAAGATAATCAATATCGCCTCGATTGCCGGCAAAGGCTATCGCTCTACTTCGAATATCGCCTACGCCGGTTCCAAGGGCGCGGTAATCGCGATGACACGCGTGGCCGCCGCGCAACTCGCACGCTACAACATCAATGTCAACGCGATCTGCCCAGGTGTCACGCGCACACACATGTTCGAGGAGTTGATGAATGAAAACGTCGCGCGCCGCGGCCTTAACCGCGAGGAAGTGGAGCGGCGTATCGACGAGACGATCCCGTTGGGACGCTCGAACGCGCCCGACGATATTGCCAATATGGCGGCTTTCCTTGCCTCGGCCGAATCCGACAATATCACCGGGCAGTCATTCAACGTCGACGGCGGCCTGATGTGGGACTAAGGCGTTGAGAGGAGTGTTGGATTGGAACCGCGATATTTTGGCGAATGGCAAGTAGGCGACGTAATCGAAACCCTGGGGCGCACGGTCGGGGAGGCGGAAATCTCGCAGTTCGTCGCGCTCGGTGGGTTCTTCGAAGAACTGTTCATCAATGCGGAATATGTTACGAAAGGATCTCTCTATCCGCGACGTTTTGCCCCCGGCGCACTCATCTTCGCTTTTACCGAAGGACTCATCATTCTCACCGGTTGTATTCACGGAGTCGGACTCGCACTGGTTTCAGTTGACGGGATGACTTTCAAGCGGCCGCTATTCGCCGGCGATACCATGCGTGTGCGCGTCGAGGTCGTCGAGACGCGTGCAACCAGCAAGGGTGATCGCGGCATCGTAACTTTCCATCACACGGTGTTGAATCAACGCGGTGAAGAAGTGATGCAATGCACGGTCAAGCGTATGCTGCGCAGCCGCAACTTTAAGACGGAGTAGTTCGGCCGCTCCGCTGAACGCGCGGAGATTTCCCACATCATTGAAACGGGAAGCGCGCCAGCTCCTCGTAGCGGGCGCTCTCGGCGCCGAGCACGCTGCGATACAGCATCATCGCATCGATGGGGCAAACGCCGAACTCGCGTGAGGCGGCTTCTTCCAATTGCCGCCGCGTGCCCGTCCATCCCGTCAGATCGCGCACGCGACCGATTGTGAGATGCGCCGAGTAGGGGCGGTCTTCCCCCCAACCGGATGCGACCGTTGCCGCTTCAACCCGCTCCGCAAGCGCCCCCAATTCCGGCGCATGCAGTCCAACCCAGACTACGCGGGGATGCGCAAGATTCGGAAATGCTCCGGTACCCCTCACGGAAAGCATGAAGCGCGGCGTTTCATTGGCGGCGCTTTGTAATCGCGGCGTTATTACTTGGAGCGCGGAAGCTTCCACCGCGCCGCCGAGAAAGCGCAGCGTCACGTGTAGATTGGAGCGCCGCATCCATCGCACGCCTGGCGCGCCCGCACGTAACGTCTCGATAAAAGAGAGCAGCGCATCCTCGACCTCGCTGTCTATCCGCAATGCGACGAAGGCACGCAACTGGGCCGGCAAGTCATTCATGACCGCGCGAAACCGCGAGGTTGCAATCAATGAGAATGCGACAAGGCGTGCTCGACCAGAATCAAGCGGTCATTGCCAAAGAACATCTCGCCATCGACAAAAATCGTGGGCGAGCCGAACCCGCCGCGCTCGATCGCCTCGTCGGTATTCGCCTTGAGCCGGTTTTTATATTCCGGAGCGGCAATTTTGCCGAAATACTCGCGTTCGTCCAGGCCCACCGCGCGCACGATTTCGCGCAGCACGTCATCTTTGCTGATATCGCGATCCTCACCCCAATAAGACTCGAACACGCGGCGTGAATAAGCGGAAACTTTCCCTTGCTCGTGGGCCACAAAGGCGCCACGCATGGCCTTGACCGAATTGACCGGAAAAACGCTCGGTTGTCCGATTTTCAGTCGGTAAAGATGCGCCCAATCCTGTAAATCCTTGGCATAATAGCGCGCCTTCGGTTTGACCGGCCGCTCGCGCGTCTCATAGACAGAGGGATTGACCGCGTTGAAAACGCCGCCCACCAGGATCGGTTTCCATACCAGTTCGGCGTGATGCTTATTGGCCACCTCTTCAATCCGGCTGAAGGCGAGATAAGTCCACGGACTCGAACAGTCATAGAAGAACTCAAGCTTCTTACTCATCAATTTCACACGTCTTTAATGGGCAACATCGGATCCAACATAGCATTGCAAGCTGCCACAACGACATTTGACAGCCCCATCGTGCGCGCTCAAGGCAACATCCCCACCAACCATGACGCGGATGAGGGCGGGTCCGCCACCACGCTCTTGCGCGCCGACACCTTGACTGGCGGTGAAGCACCCGCCGGCAATGGTGCGCCGCTGATTTTGATTAGATCCGCCTGAACGTTGCCAAAGATGACCTGTGCGTCGATTCGCACGGGAATGTGCTCTTGCGTGGTGACCCAGACCGTGGTTCGTCTGGCTTGACTGCGAAACTTGCCGTTGCTCAGCCATATCACTGAAGGTTCGATTCGCAGCGCGTCGAAAGTGCCTAACGCCGTGGTGATGCGTTCGCGCGCCCTCACATCGAAGCGAAAGACATAGCGATTGCCGCCGCTGAATACGTCAAAGGTCAGCTTGTCGCCGACCCGAAGCGGCTGCGACAAGGCCATCAGCGCTCCCGAAAATGGTCCCCATGGTTGCCCACCGATGAATTTGCGGGTTTTTATGCGGCCACGCGTATCGCGCTCCGAACTGATAACCATGTGCATGCCCTGGTCGAAGCTGTCGTGCCATACGTCGTAGCGATGCTTTTCGTGCTGCACGATATACATGCTGCGCGGCACGAGCGACTGACGTCGAAAATTCTCACGGATGTAATCGCGCATGCGGTAAATCAGATCAACCGGCTTGCTGCTGGTGATCCACATCTCGCCGCTCCAAAGCGCCGGATTCCGGCGCTGGTGATGGATACTCACACGCGCCTGCGCGGCGGGAATGTCCATCCATGATGCTTCATAGGTGAGCACCTCGCCGTCGCTGAACGGAATGTCGCCGGGATCATAATGCGGGATATTCAGATTCGCCGGCAAAACCACCGGCTTTGTGACCGGCGGCCGGTGGTGATAAGGCTTCGAGGCGGCTTGGGCACCCGCGATTCCGGCGAATAGCGCAATCAGCGCCGGCGCCATGATGACGACGCGCCGGAACGAGAGGCCACGCCTGATCTGGCCGGCAAGCGGTGGGTTTTGCCGCGCGTGCAAAATCGAATAAAATGCGTGAATCAAATTCCGCCAAAATTGGGGAGGCCGGCTAATGTTCAAGCGCGTTACGGTGGTGGCGGTCATCATGCTTGCCGCAGCCATTGCGGTACCCTATGCGAGTTACGCACAGGAAATCGGCATGCCAGGGCCGATGAATTCGGCCGAACCATTGCAGGCGCTCGAAGAAGCCGGTCCCGATAGTTTAAATCACGGCAAAAGCGCCGCTGATATTCTCAAGGACGCCAAACGAAAGGTCCAAGACGCCGACCCGCGCGTGCGGGTAGGAGGGCTCGAAAAGTTACGTAATGTGGGCAGCCCTGACGTCAATGAAATTCTCTTTCGCGGACTTTCCGATCCGGACGTGCGCGTGCGTATCAAGGCTATCGACGTACTCGGCGCGCGCGGTGTCGCCCAGGCGGTCCCCATGATGACGCAAGAATTGTTTCTGCGCGATACCCCGGCGATCGAAAAACTTCATCTGGTCGCCGCACTTGGCCGCATCGGCGATTCACAGGGCACCCTGCCGGTACTCGAGTATCTCAAGCAGACCAACGACGAGCAGAGCCGTGGCACGGCGGTGTTCGCGTTGGGTGAAATTGGCGATCCACGCGCCAATGATGCGTTGATTCGCGTCCTCAACAGCGATCGAAGCCCGATGGTGCGGCGCTTGGCGCAAGAGGCACTCGAAAAGATTGATGGCGAGCTACCCAATCGGCATCAGGCGGAAGAGCAAGCCGAACGCCAGAAACAGCTCGTGCCTACGGCTGAAAAGCTCTCCAAGCTGCGCGAGGAAGACGCCAAAATCGAACGGGAGGGCGGCCTCTAAGCTAACGCTTCAATGCGCCGCGCTGTCGTGCCGCCGAACCTATGACTTTTTAAAGAGCGGCCGGCAAAGCTGTAAACGTTTAAAGTCGATCATTCTGAATGCCTGAAATTGTGAGGGGGCTGGAGAATCCAGCCCCCTGCCGTACCCCACATCCGCCCCCCGCCACACGACGATCACGGCGAGGCTGGCAGACCTCGCATCGCAGCGGTCAAACGACCCCGGAGAGGTTAATCTCCCCACCACCTCTAAGATTTCGCTTCGCCTCGGTCACTCACGCCTCTCCGGGGCCTCGATTCCCTCCGCGCGTTTCTTTCGCCGCGCCATCCGGTTCCCGCGCCATCCAGCATTCTTTATGACCGCATTAGCGGTCTAACATCCGGTAGCTCAGGGGACTCAAAGAGTGCTGCGCTTCTCGTGGCGGTAATCGCGAGAGACCCGTCCGCAAGCCGCGATTGAACACGCCAGCCGTTCTGCGACGAGGAGTTTTCAACCACAACACCATGCCGCATGCTCCACACTTGAACCGCACTTCGAACGGCACCTCGGAGAGGACGGTAAGCGCGCCGCGCCACGAATCAACTCATGGCCAAACCGCCGTTGCAATTGGAAACCCGCCGAGTTCAGGAACTATTCTATCGCCTCGTCGAATTCATTAGAGCGCGTCATTTCCCCCACACTCCGTCAGACGAGCTATTTCATGAACATCCGCTGGTGGCTCCGCAATTCATGCATTTGTAGCAAGTGCCGTTGCGTACCATGATGCATCCGCAGTCCGGGCATGGCGGTGCGTCGGCCTGATTTATGAACGCCTGGCGCGTCTTCGCGGCTTGCTGATGCGGATTGGCGCTCGCAATAAGAGAGTGTGGAGCGGGTGCGGCATTCAGCACAGCCTGTCCATTCGTGCTCAAGTCGCTGTCGGGACCACTCAGCACGCCGGCTTCCTGTTTGGCTTCCTCGTCAAGAAATTTCGAGGCCAGCCATCGCACCAGGTAATCCACAATCGATTTCGCGTAGGGAATCTGCGGATTTTTGGTAAAACCCGACGGTTCGAAACGCATATGAGCGAATTTGTCCACGAGGAATTGCAACGGCACGCCATACTGCAGGGCGAACGAGATCGCGGTTGCGAACGAATCCATCAGGCCCGAAATGGTCGAACCCTGCTTGTTCATCACGACGAAGATTTCGCCCGGCGTACCATCCTCGTACATGCCGACGGTGATGTAACCTTCATGGCCGGCGATATCAAACTTGTGCGTGATCGAACGGCGCTCATCGGCGAGTTTGCGCCGATACGGACGAACCTCGTCAACTCCCGCCTGCACCGGCGCAGCCGGTTTCCCGGATTTACCGGTATTGAGCGGCTGCGTGCGCTTTGACCCGTCGCGATAAACCGCGACCGCCTTGAGCCCCAGCCGCCACGCCGTCACGTAGGCTTCCGCCACCTCATCGACGGTCGCTTCCGCAGGCATATTTATGGTCTTCGAGATGGCGCCTGAAATAAACGGTTGCACCGCCCCCATCATCTTGAGATGGCCGAGATGATGAATTGTGCGCGAGCCCGAGCGCGGCTTAAAGGCACAATCGAATACCGCCTGATGCGCATCGGCCAACGCTGGCGCGCCTTCAATCGTTTCATGCTCGTCGAGATACTCGACGATCTCCTGAATTTCGCGCGAATCATAGCCGAGCCGCTTGAGCGCGCGCGGCACCGTGCCATTGACGATCTTCAGCATGCCGCCGCCAACCAGCTTCTTGTACTTGATCAGCGCGATATCCGGCTCAATCCCCGTGGTGTCGCAATCCATCATGAACGCAATCGTGCCGGTTGGCGCAATCACGGTCGCCTGTGAATTGCGATAGCCCGCGGCTTGGCCGAGTTTCAGCGCCTCATCCCATGACTCGCGTGCGGCGCGGAGCAGATCGAGCGGCACATGAGAGGAATTCAACTCGCGCGCGCAGGCGCGATGGCGTTCGATCACCTTAAGCATCGCTTCGCGGTTGACCGCATAGCCATCGAACGGCCCCATCACGGCCGCAATTCGCGCCGACTGCAGATAGGCCTCGCCGGTCATCAGGGCGGTTACCGCGGCAGCATAGCTGCGTCCCTGGTCGGAGTCGTACGGCATCCCGAGCGCCATCAGAGTCGCGCCCAGGTTGGCGTAACCGAGGCCAAGTTGACGAAACGAATGAGCGTTGTGGGTGATTTCAGCGGTCGGATACGAGGAGTTATCGACCAAAATCTCCTGCGCCGCGATCATCACGCCAACCGCATGACGAAACGCGCTCACGTCGAAATTACCCTGCTCATCAACAAATTTCAGCAGGTTCAGTGACGCCAGATTGCACGCCGAGTTGTCCAGATGCATGTACTCGCTACACGGATTCGAGGCGTTGATGCGGCCGCTGCTGGGACAGGTATGCCAGCCGTTGATCGTGCTGTCGAATTGCATCCCTGGATCGCCGCAAGCCCACGCCGCCTCCGCGATCATGCGCAACAAATCGCGCGCGCGGAATTCATCGGCAACTTCACCGTTGGTCACGAAATGCGTCTTCCAGGCGCCGTCGTCGAGCACCGCACGCA
>JBOHWM010000364.1:0-3486 GCA_050736555.1 Binataceae bacterium (SeqCode) | reverse complement strand
GCGGCGCCGGCATGGCTTTACGCTTGCTCGCTATTGATGCCACTTGTTTTCAGGCTCCGGAAGATAGGGCTATCCCGCGCACGCTCAGCACGTGCCATCGCGACAGCGGTTTAACGTACGAGGCCGTATTAACGACCGTTCAGGCCAAAGGCACTTTGCAAAGCTTCCGCCATATCGACCCGCTCCCACGGAAAAAAGCCGTTGCGCGGCGGCCGACCGAAATGCCCGTAAGCGGCGGTGGCTTGATAAATCGGACGCTTGAGATCCAGCGTCTTGATGATTGAGGCGGGACGAAAGTCGAAGAGTTCACGCAGCGTGGCGGAGAGCTTCTGGTCGGGCACCAGTCCCGTATCGAAGGTGTCTACCAGGATTGAAACCGGTTCGGCTACTCCGATCGCGTAGGCAACCTGGATCTCGCATTTGGCGGCCAAACCGGCGGCGACCACGTTTTTTGCCACATGACGGGCCATGTAACAAGCCGAACGATCAACCTTGCTGGGGTCCTTGCCGGAGAAGGCGCCGCCGCCGTGGCGTCCATAGCCGCCGTAGGTATCGACGATAATCTTGCGCCCGGTCAAGCCGCAGTCGCCGTGGGGCCCGCCGATAACGAAGCTCCCAGTGGGGTTGATGTGAAAAATGGTTGATTGATCAAGATATTGCTCGGGGATGGTGCGTCTAATCAATTCTTCGATAATTGCTTCACGAATGGTGGCATAGCCGACCACCGGGCTGTGCTGGGTGGAAATCACGACCGTGCTGACACCGATCGGGCGCCCGTCCGCGTAGCGCACGGTAACCTGGCTCTTGCCGTCAGGACGCAGGAAATCGAGTTTTTTCTCCTTGCGCAAACGGGCCAGATTCTCCATTAGCCGATGTGACAGCGCGATCGGCAGCGGCATCAGTTCGGGGGTTTCGTCACAGGCGAAGCCAAACATCAGACCCTGATCGCCGGCTCCCTGCTCTTTGAAAAGCCCCTGTCCTTCGGTGACTCCCTGGGAAATATCCGGCGATTGCGGTTCGATCGCGGTCAGCACCGCGCATTGATTGCCGTTGAAGCCGACCTCTTCGTTATCGTAGCCGATGCCGCACGTGACATCGCGCGCGATTTTGACGAAATCCGGACGGGCGGTGGAAGTTATCTCTCCCGCCATCACGATTAGACCGGTCTTGACCAGCGATTCCAGCGCGACTCGTGAGTTGGGGTCCTCCTTCAGCAGCGCGTCGAGCACGGCGTCCGAGATCTGATCGCACATTTTGTCGGGATGGCCCTCGGAAACCGATTCCGAGGTAAACAGGAAGTCTTTAATCGCCATTAACCGCGGCTCCTTGGAAATGCCGACCGCCGACCGTATGGGAGTTTTTGTGGAGGGTTCACGGCACTTCTGGCAACAGGTTCGTGTGGCTCACGATTCAACCAAACCGCGACTCGCAGACTCGTAATTCTTAACGCCGCTCGCGGACTCGTAACTTGAACACGACTCGCAGACTCGTTTGGTGTCAATCTAAATTTCCGGTTGCCTTGGTATAACCAACCATAATAGCCGGGTCAAGGCTGGCCGTCCGCGCGGTCAGGCGTATCGAGTACTTAGTGGCATGACTCGTGGTCCTGGTAATTTCGCTATTCTTCACCAAATTTATCAGCAAATAGCTTCTTTAAAGTGCCGATCGCTTGCTCAGCATCGTCACCTTGTGCTTTGATCTTGAGCTGCGTGCCCTGTGCCGCTCCGAGCATGATAAGGCCCGTTACGCTCTTGCCGCTGACCTCTTGGTCACCACTCGAGACCATAATCGTGGAATTGAACGCTTTCGCAGCCTGCGCAAGCGCCGCCGCCGCGCGCAAATGAAGCCCGAGCCGGTTTCGGACCTCCAAAATCGCCTCCACCGCGCTCACAACATTAAGATAAATGGTAGACGCGCTCAGGTAAACGAGAGAAGGAAAAAACTGGTTGGCCACATTCCATGCCGACGGCCGAAAGAGCGCTCGCGTTGCGCGGAACTTTTGCGCGGCTGCATGAAATGCCGTAAGCGGACCGCCAATAAATCTCGGTGGCTTCTTACTCTATTACAAACCGTGATTCGCGCAGCGTCGCGGAAGGCCACAAGTTGGCGGTAAAAACTAGCGTAGCAGTCACGATCAACCCTTCGTGGGGCGGCTGCCGTCGCCGTTTTCCATTCCCTCGCCGAGGACGTAGGACGTAAACAGTTCGCGTAAGCGCGGCTCGATCGCGTTTTCACGCGTGGTATGTTCGCGCGCGCGCCATTTCACCAATGGAACCACGGCTTTGGCCATATTGCGATGGCCCCCGGCGCTGCCGATGTCACCGAACAGCCGCTTGACCGCATCGCCCGCATTGTTGCGGCCGAAGCCATGATTGCGCACCGCGATGACCAAATTATCGCCCAGCTTGCCGGCCACCGCGACCCATTCGACGCCTTCGAACTGCAGGCAAAAATCCGACATCTGAACGATCAGGGCGTCGCGTTCGACCGGGCCAAGATTAAGCACCACGAGACCGTTGCGGATCTCCATGCGGGCCATCGCACGCGACAGGATACGGGCGAAACTGACGGGTAGCTCAGGGCGATCGATTTGACGCAAAAGATTGTAGTTGGCCAACGTCGAGAGGTGCAAAAAAGCCTGCACGTCATGTTCGGTGGCGCGCCGCGACAAGGCCAGCGTGTCGCTGCGGATACCGTAGAGCAATGCTGTCGCGAGCCGCTCGCTGATTCTTTCCTCGGCCGTTATCAAGTACTCGGTCATAATCGTGGCGGTGGCGCCGTAGTCCACGCGTATGTCCTCGAAGGCGGCCAATCCGGTCTGGTAACCGGGATGATGGTCGATGACGATGTCTGCGCGCGGCAAACGTCCTTCGAAATAGGGTGGTTGGACATCGACCATCGCAATCCTTTCGAAACTACCGAGCACCACACCATCGGCAGGGGTCACCTCGATTTCGAGCAGATGAGTCATAGTCCGATTCTCGGGCCGGGTAACCGGCTTGAAGCTGAAAATCGGAGTGGTCTGCTTGTTGCGGCGCAAGAGGACGCGCAACGCGATTGCACTGGACATCGCGTCGGGGTCGGGGTCGTCTTGCAGGACGATTGCAACCCGGTCACCGTCGCTTACCAGCGAGCGAAGTTCTTTAATTTTTTGCTTGGTGAAAGTTTGGTCCATAGAATTGGACCGCGACCGATTCTATGCTCATCGCGGTCCGGCCTCAGGCGTCGGCCGACATTGACGTTCGTGCGGTGTCACTTGGGTTTATCAATCAGGGACGGTCGTGCCCGTAAGAAAACCATTATCCTTGGCCTTTAACACAGCGTCAATTCAGCGATCAACGCGCCATTGTAGAGCGCCATATATGTTCGCCCCAGCTACGCCGGGAAGCTCGAAGCGAGCAGGCGAAACCATCACAGTGCTGTGAAAACCGAGAGGTTGCGGGAAGAAATATCGTAGCCCGTTTACCATCGGCGCCGTTATAACGC
>JBOHWM010000363.1:0-7350 GCA_050736555.1 Binataceae bacterium (SeqCode) | reverse complement strand
TCTCAAGTCCGGCGCGGTGCACCCGCCCGGCACTGGCGGCACTGCGATCATTAAGTGTCGTGAGGACACGCGCCCCCATGTCGCGCATCCGCCGTCCAACCGCCGCACCCATCTCACCCGCGCCAATAATCGCGATCGTCTTCAGGCGAGCCGAATCGTTCATTAAAGCCTCCGTGAAAAGGTGCTGAACCAAAACCGGGACGAGCCGTTTCTACTCAATCAGCGAATCATTGTGCCTGGCGGACATCCAGAGCCGTGACCTCGCGCACCCAGCGCGCATTATATTTCTCCGACGGGATCACGATTCGAAATGGCCCTTCGGGGGGAGGAATCGGATGCCCATTGCGCTGATAGGCCAGCAGCATCTCGAGCTTGCTCAGTTTGGGATCGAGTTCCGCAAGCGAAAAGACCACTCGGTAACCGTCAAGCGCGTCGACGATCACATAATCCAGCATCATGGCACCGCGACGCCGCTCTCGCCGCGGTACGCCGGCACGGTTCAAGATGCTCCAAAGCGTTACTCCGCGAAACCTGACCTTGCCGCCTTGGGCGTCCCTCGCGGTGACTGTTAGCGCGGGTAGCTTTTCAAGATCATAGAGCTGCAAAGTCAGCGGGTGTGGCACCGCGCCGATTACACGCAGCGTGGGAATTTCAGGCTGGTTTATCGTCGGCGCGATTTCGCCCGCATGGACGGCAACCGCCGCTAACAGCATCAACAGCGCGATCAGCAATCCCAAGCTCGCGCTCCGCATCCGGCCGAACAATCGTGTGGCTGAAATTCCCAACGCCCATAGTGTATTGCAAGTTCACGCAAAAAAATCATTGGTCAAATGAAACTTGCTGGCGACACACATTGCGCGGCGATTGCCGAAACGGCGGCAACCGCGTTAAGGTGCGCGAAACGGCGGAGGTGTTTATGCATAGCTGGCAAATCGGCGATGTTCGTGTCACGCGACTGCAAGAACAGGATTTGATCTGGAAGGGCACCATGATTTTGGGCGAGGCGACGCCCGATAACGTCAAACGCGAAGACGAATGGCTCAAGCCCTTCATTGATAATGAGGGCCGCTTCCGTCTAAGCATTCATGCCTTGGTGGTCGAATCCGAGGGCAAGCGCATCGTGGTCGACACCTGCGTCGGCAATGATAAGGTGCGCCCGGGCTTCAAAGAATGGAACCTGATGCACCTGCCGTTCTTGCGAGAGTTTGATCAGGCGGGTTTCGCGCGCGATTCCATAGATATGATCGTCTGCACGCATCTGCACGTCGATCATGTCGGCTGGAACACGGTCTTGGAAAATGGACGCTGGGCGCCGACCTTTCCCAAGGCGCGCTACATCATGGGGCGGCGCGAATGGGACCATTGGTCGAAATTCGACGGCAGCCCGGATTTCAAGAATCCCATCGAGGACTCGGTGCGCCCGGTGATTGACGCCAAACTCGCCGAGCTGGTCGAACCTGACCTCAAGTTGACCAGCGAAGTATGGCTGGAATCGACCCCAGGTCATACGCCCGGCCATATCAGCGTGCGTATCTCGTCACGCGGCGAGCAGGCGGTGATCACCGGTGACCTGATTCATCATCCGATCCAGGTTGCGCATCCGGACTGGGCCTGCGGTTTCGACACCGACCCCGCACTTGGCTGCGAGACCCGCCAGCGCTTTGTCGAACGCTACTGCGATCAACCAATTCGTGTGCTGGGCACGCACTTCTCCGGTCCCACGGCCGGCCATATCGTACGCCGCAACGGCGCGTTTCGCTTTGAAGCGTAGCTGGCGCGGACGGCAGCGGGAGGCGCGGCTCATATGGATTTCAAATTTGGCGAAGAGGATGAGGCCTTTCGGCGCGAATTCAGAAGCTGGCTCGAACAGAACATGCCGCGCAATTGGCGCGACGATAGTGAATTGGCCGATCCGGATACCAAGCAGGAGTTCGAACGCCGCCGCGCATGGCATCGCAAACTTTACGACGGCGGCTGGATGTGCATCCACTGGCCGAAAGAATACGGCGGGCGCGGCGCCACCTTCCTCCAGCAAATCGTTTACAACCAGGAGCTGGATCGTGCGAAAGCGCCACCCACGGTGAACTTCCAGGGAATCGCGCGCGTCGGCCCCACCCTGATGCAATGGGGCACGCTTGAACAGAAAAAGCGTTACATTCCGAAGATCCCCTCGGCCGAGGAGATTTGGTGCCAAGGCCTATCGGAGCCAAATCATGGTTCGGACCTCGCCGCGGTTGAAACGCGCGCTATCGACCATGGCGATCACTTTGTCGTCAACGGCGCGAAGGTATGGACCTCCAATGCGCATCATGCGGATTTCAGCACCCTGCTCTGCCGCACCGACCCCGACGCGCCAAAGCACAAAGGCCTGAGCTATCTGCTGGTGGACCTCAAAACTCCCGGCGTGACGGTACGTCCGTTAATCCAAATCACCGGCGAGCACGGCTTCAACCAAGTCTTCTTTGACGACGTCCACGTACCCAAAGCCAACCTCGTGGGCGTCAAGAACGAAGGCTGGCGCGTCGCCATCACCAACATGATGTTCGAACGTACCATCCACGGCGGCCGCACCGACATGATGGTCGAAGTGCGGCAGTTGGCCGAAGCGGCAAAACAGGTCCAATACAATGGACGACCGGCGATCGAGGATCATTACGTTCGCGATCGTATCGCGGCCTTCGCCTGTGAGGCGGAAGGATTGAAATACACCAGCTATCGCCAGCTCACACGACAATTGAAAGGACTGCCGCCTGGACCCGAAGGCTCGATGATGAAGCTGTGCACCACGGATCTGAATCTGCGGATGCAAAAATTCGCGATGGAGCTGTTGGGACCGTACAGCCAGCTTGAGTACCAGGCCCACTGGTCAATCGATCGCGGCAAATGGTCGCACCGTATGCTGGCCGCGCGGCGCGGTACCATCGCGGCCGGCACCAACGAAATCCAGCACAACATTATCGGCGAACGCGTGCTCGGCCTGCCCAAAGGTTAATTTGAATTGACCAAAGAGGTTCGTCGGCGAACCCTGTATCCGTCCGTTCAAGCCGGACCGGTTCTTCTCCCCATCGCGGTAACAGAAACAATCGCGCCCACCGCCACGGGCAACAGCACAATACGTCCGATTCTCGTCGTCAGCAGAAGCCCGGCGCCGGCGATTAGGGCGGGCACGAGGACGGGGTGATCCCTGACAATATTTCCGAGTTCGTCCACTTTGTGTCTTGCCTCCAACGCCGTTTCACGCAGCGCGTGGCACGCTCCGTCTAACTGATGGTGAATTCTCTCAGTGTTGTCTATCTCCACGGTTCTTCCCTCACTAGCTGAGTTGCCGATACCGCTCATCAGGCGAGTAGCCGCCATCCGCTCACAAACATGTCCTCTGCCCGTCGCTCACTTTGGGGCTCCAGGTTCAACTGGTTTCCGGCCGGCCGCCGATCGACGGCAAGCGCAACGGTCGCGACAGCTTAGCCCGGCCTCTTGCGTTCAGCGATCAGCAGCATTAGCGAGCACCCTTCAAGCTCGATCTTAGCATCCGCTCGCCGGGTGTCATCAGGTTGTTTGATTTCGCGTTCGGCCGTGTAGAGCACTTTTGCCCACGAAGCGTCCGGTACGCTGCTTGGCGGAGTAAATTCGCATTGTTCATGGCCGGCGTTGAACAGTAACAAAAAGCTCTGATCAACAATCCGGTTGCCCGCCGCGTCTGGAGTTGGAATGCCCTCGCCGTTCAAATAAACCGCCAATGACGTGCAACTGGCGTTCCAATCCTCCTCCGACATGGGTTGGCCGTCGGGCCGGAACCAGCCGATATCATTCGCTTCGCCGCCGCGAATCGGCCTGCCATGGAACCATCCGCGGCGACGGAACACCGGATGCCGTTTGCGAATCGTGATCAAGTCGCGCGTGAATTTTTGCAGGACTTTATTCGCCGAACCCCAGTCGAACCACGAAATCTCGTTATCCTGGCAATAAGCGTTGTTGTTGCCACCTTGCGTGCGGCCGGCCTCATCCCCTCCCAACAGCATCGGCACCCCCTGCGACAGAAACAGGGTGGCGAGGAAGTTGCGGCGCTGGCGATCGCGCAAGCCGTTGATGGCCGGGTCCTCAGTTGGTCCCTCGGCGCCGCAATTCCATGAACGGTTGTTGCTCTCGCCGTCGCGGTTTTCCTCGCCATTGGCCTCATTGTGTTTTTCGTTGTACGAGATGAGGTCGTTGAGGGTGAAGCCGTCATGGGCGGTGATAAAATTGATGCTCGCGTTGGGACGCCGGCCGCTGGTCTCGTAGAGGTCGGAACTACCTGTCAAACGGACAGCGAATTCGCCAAGCGACTGTTCGGCTCCGCGCCAATAGTCGCGCACGCAGTCGCGATACTTGCCGTTCCACTCGGACCACAGTTCAGGAAAATTACCCACTTGGTAGCCGCCTTCGCCGAGGTCCCACGGTTCGGCGATCAACTTGACCTGGCTCAGCACCGGATCCTGCTGAATAATATCGAAAAAAGCGCCGAGGCGATCGACTTCGTGAAGTTCGCGTGCCAGCGTCGAAGCCAGATCAAAGCGGAAGCCGTCAACGTGCATCCGCTGCACCCAATAGCGCAGGCTATCCATGATCAACTGCAGCGTGCGCGGATGGAGCATGTTGAGGCTGTTGCCGCATCCAGTGAAGTCCATGTAATGGCGGCGGTCATCCGCAATCAGGCGGTAATAGCTGGCGTTATCGATCCCGCGAAAACATAGGGTGGGACCCAGTTCATTGCCCTCGGCGGTGTGATTATAAACCACGTCGAGAATCACCTCGAGGCCGGCGGCGTGAAACGCCTTAACCATATCCCGGAATTCATTGACCTGCTGACCCAGACCGCCGCGCGAACTGTACCGCATGTCGGGGGCGAAGTAGGCAATTGAATTGTAGCCCCAGTAATTAGTCAGTTTACGTTCAACCAGGTAACGGTCGGTGATGAATTGATGTATAGGCAATAGCTCAACGGCGGTAACCCCGAGCGAGCGTAAATACTCAATCACCGCCGGCGAGGACAATCCCGCATAGGTGCCGCGCAGCTCCTCGGGAACTTCCGGATGACGCGCGGTGAAACCTTTGACGTGCAATTCGTAAATTACCATCTCATGCCAGGGAATCCGCAACAGGCGGTCGCCGCCCCAATCGTAGCTGTCGTCGACTACCACGCCTTTCGGCATCGCCGCCGCACTGTCGCGCTCATCCTTGCTCAGGTCCTTATCGGCATGGTCGAACTGATAGGCCAACAGCGTATCGTCCCATACGAGCCGGCGATCTATCGCCCGCGCGTATGGGTCGAGTAGGAGTTTGGCCGGATTGAAGCGATGTCCGTTGGCCGGTTCGTACGGGCCGTGCACTCGATAGCCGTAACGCTGGCCGGGTTTCAAATCCGGTATATAAGTGTGCCAGACCTGCGTTGTACGCTCCGAAACCGAGATGCATTCGCTTTGCTGATTACCGTCGCCATCAAACAGGCACAATTCGACACCCGTCCCGTTTTCGGAAAAAAGGGCGAAGTTCACACCTGAGCCATCCCAGGTGGCACCCAGCGGGTAAGGTGATCCGGGCCGTGTTTTCACGCGATTATCCTCGATTTGGAACGACTAACGAATACGTTCGCGTTACGAATTCCGATTTTGCGATTGAACATGGTGCAAGCGGCAAAAGGCAGCAATTAACGATCCAAATAATGCGACGAACACGTGAGTTGCTTGTGAAATGGAAATTGGAATCGCCTGAAAGCTTTTTTACTTAAGGGCAGCGAGGTCAAAACGGCGTTGATAATATGCACCGGCATGTTTCACCAGGTCGAGCCAAATCGCGCGCATTCGTCGCACCGCATCTGAAAGTTCGGCCGCGTTGCGCCCCAAATGTTGGAACGTGCCGGCGAGTCTCTCGTTGAATTCAGTTGGCCGTTGCGAGAAATCTTCGATCAGGCGCGCGGCTCCCTTGTCGCTGATGAAATATGTCTCGTTGAGCGCGAAAAGTGCTTGTACCAGGGAACTGCCTATCCGCGTCAGGCATCCGGCGCATTCCAGCACCTCGGCTCGCTTAGCAAAATCCGCCGCGAACATAAGGGAGAATTCCGCGCTCCACAGTGAATCGCCGATGATTCGCCGCTTGAGCGGTTCAGGATAGATCGCGACCTCGCTCTTAAGCCGCGCGATCTCCTCGTCAGGATCATGCAGCGCGATGCAACATGACGCCTCCGCCAGGTAAATCACACTGCGAAAGCCGAACGGCGGCCGCTGATCGAAGTCATGGCTCCATTTCCCAGCCTGAGCCGCACGGACCGTTGTCTCAATCTGATCGAAATTGCGATAGAGAAAATCCACCTTGCCCGAGATGGTCTCGATCCACGCGCCGCCGTTCACCCATAGCCCCCATTCATAGAACCCCGTCACCACCGGCTCCTTTCCGGTGATAGCCAGCAAGCGAGCGACGCGCCGCACATCTTCAATCGCGAACGGCCGCGCAGGACGGTAGTAGACTCCGATATCAAGATCGGAATCGGCGCGCTGTGTGCCACGCGCGTACGAGCCGCCGAGCGCAATCGCGCTCACCCCGGCGACCGCGGCTAAAAGGTCAACGGCCTCGCTCAGCGTCCGGCGTTTAGCCGTATCCATATGCCTGAGCGAATGGCTTTCATCGAAATGCCGGGGCATCGATCAACCGCTGGCGTGTGGCTCGGATCCCATCGATTTCCACGAACCTCGTTGTCATGGATGTACGCCAGAAAAATCGGCTAAAAGACACATATCATGGGATCGGTCACGGAACATTACGAGCAGTTGCTTGCCGAGCATTACACCTGGATGATGGAGCCATTCGACACCCAGGTCACTCGACAGCGGACCCTGTTTGAACGGCTCGGTCTCGCCAATCGCGACGGCGGGATGGCAGTGGACCTGGGATGTGGGCCAGGCTTTCAATCCATCGCGCTTGCACAGCTGGGCTTCAGTGTCACGGCGGTTGATACCAGTTCGAAGCTGCTGGCCGAACTCGCCACGCACGTTGGCCAATTGCCGATTGAGATAGTGAGAGCCGATCTGCGCCGGTTGCGCGAGTTCGTCGTTCAGCCGGTGGACGTTATCCGCATGCATGGGCGATACGTTGACTCATCTCGGCAACAAGGCCGACGTATCGCGGCTATTTGACGACGCCTTCTCCCTGACCCGCTGCGAAGGCATTTTAGTTTTGAGCTTCCGCGACCTCAGCGGGGAACTTCACGGGCTGGAGCGCTTTATCCCGGTGCGTGCCGATGCTGACAAGGTGATGACCTGCTTTGTGGAATACGAAGCCGACCAGGTGATCGTGCATGACTTGCTCTACGTTCGGCAC
>JBOHWM010000362.1:0-5863 GCA_050736555.1 Binataceae bacterium (SeqCode) | reverse complement strand
GTTCGAGCGCGGCCAGCAGCCGCGCTCGTTCCGCGGCGTTGTAGACTGGTCGGTTGGGACCCTTGAGTGCGCGCACCGTTCTGTCGCTGTTGATTCCCACGACCAGCACGTCCCCCTGCGTGCGGGCGAAGCTCAAAAGCTGCAAATGACCCGAATGGAGCAAATCGAAGCATCCATTGGTGAACACGATGCGGTGGCCCGCCTCGCGTTCGCGCTCCAGCGCGGCCTTAAGTTCGCTTGGGTCAATGATCTTGCGTTCGTAACCGTCGGCGCGTGGGCTCAGCGCGAGCGTCAGGTCGTCGCGCGAGATGATCTCGGTGCCCAGGCGTCCGACTTCCAGCCCGGCCGCCAGATTGGCAATTCCCGCGGCGGCCGCGAAGCTGAGTCCGGCGGCGGTAAAGAGACCAAAGCAGGTCAGCACCACGTCGCCCGCCCCGGTCACATCGTAAACCTCGCGTGGGGTCGTCTCGATATACGAGCTGGCCCCGCCGCGCTCGGCCAGATACATGCCTTCGCGGTCGAGCGTGATCAGACAAGCTTTGAGGTCAAGCGTTTCAATCAGCTTTTCTGCCGCGGCGCGCCAGACGGCGCGGTCGGTGAGGCGCATTCCGGTCGCCAATTCGGTCTCATAGCGATTGGGGGTGAGCGCGGTGGCGCCGTGATAAATCGAGAAATCCTCACTCAGCCGAGGGTCGATAATTATCGGGAGATCGCGATGATTGGCGCCATCGATCAACGCGCGCAAGAGCCCCGGCGTGAGCAAGCCTTTGTTGATGTCAGCCACCAGTACCGCGTCGGCGCGCCGTAGTTCGTCCTTCAATCGCGCTTTCAGTTGCCGCTCCAACGCCGGCGCCAGCGGGCGCGCATCCTCCTCGTCGACGCGCAACAGTTGCTGGGTGCCACGATGCGCCGATTGTACCGAGCCCAACATCCGCTCCTTCACGATCGTAGACCGCTCCGGATCCGCTACCAACGCGCGCGTATCGATTCCCAAGTCGCGGAACATTTCACGCAACAAACGGCCGTTGCGGTCGGCGCCGACTACGCTCAACGCACTGGGCCGGGCGCCGAGCGCGCGCAAATTGGCCATCACGAAGCCCGAGTTTCCCGGTTTCTCCTCGCGGCGATTCACGCGCAGAATGGGGATGGGCGCTTCCGGCGAGATGCGTTCGACGTCGCCCCATAAATAGCGATCGAGGATCACCTCGCCGGCGACCAGGATTTTCAGCGGCTTGAATTCCGGCAGGCCTGCCGCTGGGCGGTTTTGCGGATCGCGGATAATTTTCGTGCGCGCAGCCATAATCGCGATATCATAGCGATATCCACGCGGGCGGATAACCACGCATCACCGCCGTTCGAAACCCGCACAACGTTGGAGGAGAATCGAGTGCGTGCTGATTCTGAACGCAACTCCGTGGGGCGGGCGAGTCGGCGAGCCGTCGACCAAATCAAGACGCGCTCACCTGCTCGCTTCGCCTCCGGCTCCGCTATAGCGCTGCTCCGCCTGAGGCTTCAACGGATCGAATAGCCGCCGTCAACCATGATCGTCGCGCCGGTGACGAAATCGGAGGCTGGCGAAGACAGAAAAATTGCGGCACCGGCGCATTCGTCCGGCGTGCCGAAACGGCCGGCCGGCGTGCGCGTGAGAATCTCCTGGTAAAACGGCCGTGATTTGATCGGTGCGGTCATGTCGCTTTCAATCCAGCCGGGGATTATCGCGTTGACCTGGATATTATGCGGAGCGAGCTCGATCGCCATCGATTTCGTAAGCTGGATCAACGCGCCCTTGCTGGCCGAGTATGACGGCGCGACCCGGTTACCGAAAAGCGAATATTCACTGCCGATGTTGATTATCTTGCCACCGCGCCGCGCGACCATCGCCTGCGCCACATGCTTCGACAGCAGGAAGCATGAGTTCAGGTTGGTTTCAATCACCCGATCCCATTGCGCGGGCGCAACCGTCAGCACGCCTCCGGGGATCGCGATACCCGCGTTGTTGACGAGAATGCCGATCGGGCCGAGCGACTGTTCAACCCGGTCTAGCGCAGGTTTCAGATCATCGCGCCGCGTTACATCGAGACGCAGCGCCAGCGCGCGGGCGCCGAGACTGAGCAATTCATTCAGGGTCGCGTGATTCTTTTCCTCGTTACGCGCCAGCACCGCGACCGCCGCACCCGCCCGCGCCAATCCCAACGCGATTCCGCGGCCGATACCGCCGTTGCCGCCGGTAACCACCGCGACTCGTCCAGTCAGATCGAACAATCCGCTACGCATAGCTTTCACGTACGTATCAAGGCGCCGATTGTCAAAGCATTTTAGTGGAGAGAGGTGCAACCAGCACACGGGGATACCGCCCGCTGATCGCGCGCCAAAGACACGCGCATTTGCCATTGTTCGCCACATTATTATAGAGAGAATCAAGAGCAGGTGCGCTTGAATCGGTACCGCCGCGAGAGATGATGAATCCAGCCTTTTCGCTCAATGACAATCAAGGCGGACCCTGGCGGTTTCCGACCGGAAGACCGGCAATGCTCTGTTTCGTCAAGGAGGATTGCCCGACTTGTGGCCTCTCGATGCCGCTCATCGAGCAAGCCCACCAAGCGTTCGGCTCCGCACTCGATATTGTGGCGGTGGGGCAGGAGCGCGAAGGCAACCGGATGCTGGCCGAGCGCCATTATCTCACCGTTCCGGTGCTGGACGATTCGGCGCTGACGGTTTCTTTCTCACGCGATATCGAAATCGTACCGACAATCATTCTGGCCGACGCTGACGGCGGGGAAACCAGGCGCTTCATCGGTTTCGACAAGAGCGACTGGCAGGCCCTCTTTGCGGAGTTGGCACACTTGTCCCAATTACCCTCCCCGGCGGTTGACTGGTCAGCTTATCCCACCAGCCGTCCCGGATGCGGCTCGAGGTCGGTCGAGCCAGGCATCGTGGAACGGCTGCAGGCCGAAGCGGATGGTAGTCCAATTCGCGCACGGCGCATCGAGATCGCGCCCGCCGACGATCCCTTCGAATTCATGTTCGAGCAGGGCCTCACCGACGGCCTGCCGGTAATCCCACCGACGCCCGAGCGCGTCATTCGCATGTTGAACGGAACTCGGCGCGACCCGCGTGAAGTGGTCGGCACCTGCGCGCCTAATTATGCTCCAGTGCCGATCGAAAAAATCGCCATCAACGCTGTGATGGCGGGATGTAAACCTGAATATCTGCCGGTGGTGATTGCCGCCGTCGAAATTATTTGCACCCCCGAGTTTAATATCCACGGCGTGACCGCGACCACTTATGGCGCGACGCCAATCATTGTGGTGAACGGTCCGATTCGGCATCGCATCGGCATGAACATGGGTATCAACGTCTTCGGCCAGGGTAATCGCGCCAACGCGACTATCGGGCGTGCGGTTAAACTGATCGTGCGCAACGTCGGTGGCGGGCGCCCGGGCGAAGTCGAGCGCGCGGCCTTCGGTTCGGCCAGCAAATATACCTGTTGCTTCGCTGAGTTCGAGGAAAAAAGCCCGTGGGAGCCGTTGCACGTCGAGCGCGGTTTCGAACCTGGCGACAGCGTCGTGACCTGCTTCGGCCTCGAAGGCGGGCCTCATCAGATTGCCGACCAGACCTCGCGCACCGCGCGCGCCCTGGTGGGCAGTATTGGCCTTGGAGTGGAAAGTTCGTGGCATCCGAAGACCCACAACTTCGGCGACATTCTATTGGTGATTTCGCCCGAGCATGTGGACACGATTTGGCATGACCGCTGGAGCAAGGAGGACATCCGCCGGCGTATCCAGGAGATCACCGCGCGCCCATTGCGTGAATTGCTGCCGACCGAAGATTATGGCGGGCTCGGCGCCACAGCCGATCCCAATAAGGAACGCAAGCGCAGCGAGGATGAACTGAATAAGAAGATTCCGAAGTTTCAAAGTACGAAAAATATCCATATCGCGGTGGCCGGTGGACCCGCCGGTAAATGGTCGGCGATGTTCGGCGGATGGGCCAGTGGAAGCTGGGGTTCGATTCCGACCAGCCGCAAAATTGAGGAGGTACCATGAGTTATATTCTTGATCCGACCGACGAGCGTGTGCCGGTGCGGCGTACGCTCGCGCGGCGGCCAGCGAGCATTGCCGGAACCGTGGCTTTGCTTGACATCAACAAGGCCCGCGGCGACGTTATGATCGCTCAGCTCAAACGCCGCCTATCTGAACGCCTGCCCGGCGTTACCGTCAATACCTATCGCAAGCCGACGCCGGCCAAACCCGCGCCCGACGATACGCGGCGCAAGATCAAGGAGGAGAGCGACTTCGTTATCGAAGCGCTAGCCGATTGAGGGTCGTGCATAACGTGCAGTATGCACGATTCAATCTGGTTCGAAATCAATGGCAAGCCGACGGTGGTGATCGCGACTGATGTTTTCGTAGACGCCGCCGAAGCGCAGTCGAAAGCTTTGGGATTGCCGGAAGCGCCACGTATTTTTGTACCGCATCCGATTCAGGACGCGACCGACGCCGAGATCAAAGCGAAAGCGGACGCGATCGTTGATCAAATCATCCAGGCGCTGACCTGCTAAAGGGCCAGCGGATTACGCAAGCGGCGTCACTCTTTTGCGCATGATCACCGGGGTTCGGCGAATCAACGGTGAGCGTGCGCCGCTTAGCTTGCGCATTCGCCACCTGCACAGCGCTCGTCGCAAATAATCGGGCCCGATGCCAAGTGCGCAACATACGTTTTCGAATGAAAACGCCCCATCCGCATGCGCATCGAACAACCATTGCTCGGCCTCGACGAATTCGCGCCGGCGCGGATGAACGCGCGCACTCACGCCGGTCTGAAAACATCGGATCGCATCCGCAAGCACCGCCATCATCAGCCGCCTGATGGGCTCATGCGCGAAGTTCGGATTGCGTTGCGAAAAGAATTGCACGGGAAGTATGGACTCGAACTCCAACGATAAGCCGGCTTTCGCGCCTTCTGAATCATGCTCCATATTCCGGTTCCGAATACTCACTTTTGATCCTTCCATCTTCTTTGCTCCGGAGGGTCCGAGCAGGGTGTTGAAAAAAGCGGTCCTACAACACCCTGCGCAAAAGATGGCTGCTTTCCTCAATCTTCTCTCCCGCTCTTTTGCGGGGAGAAAGAGAGGGGGAGCAGGCTGTGGCTTATCAACAGCCTGCTAGACTCTCCGGAGCGAGCGCGTCTTCAGAGGACGCCTCCGCCAACGGTGAAGTTGTTCTTGAAGCAGGCTTGCGGATCGCCGACCACGTCATGCGCCGAGTAGGCGCACTGATTTTTGCAGTGAGCCGCCGAATTTCGAGCGGTTCGATCGGGTTCGAACCAGCTTCGCGCGGCCGGCACTAATGCCGTGACCGTCTTGGAGGGCATCGCCTCCATCTGAGCCATGGTTGCGTGATCCGTCGCAGCCGCCGAAACGCCAGGGGCAAAAGCTGCGAGAGTTGGTAAACCGCACATGAACAGCACGGCGGCTATGGTATGACGCGTCATTGTTGTCTGTCTCCTTTACAACCGATATTCATTGAGAATATCTGGCAAATACTCATTTCCTTTTTCCTCGCGTATGTGTTCAGTCCGTGCCAGCAATTGATTAGACTATTTACAGCGGACTTTATTCCCAACTGTCCCGTATGCGGTAAAGATTCAGATGCTTGATTCACATACCTCGGGCAAACGAGGAAGAGTGGACGTCGAAGCGAAAAAACTCGCGGTGTTGCAATGACTAAGTTGAATTAAGCCGGAAATTCGGGCCGGTTCGGTTCGGCAGGCTAGAGACGCTATGCCTTTTTGATCAGCAGTCCTTTGTCATGACCATACGGTGCAGCCGCCGAAATCCAATTTTGATGTAGAATTGCTGCGC
>JBOHWM010000361.1:0-1598 GCA_050736555.1 Binataceae bacterium (SeqCode) | reverse complement strand
CAACGTCCCTTTACTGGGAAATACTGGGATTTCCACGAGAACGGCGTTTATTTATGCGTGTGTTGCGGGAACGAGTTGTTTAAATCCGAGACGAAATTTGATTCGAGTTGCGGATGGCCCAGCTTCTGCGCGCCGGTAGAAGAAAGTAACGTCGAAGAGGCGCGTGACACCAGCTTTGGCATGGTAAGGACCGAAATTACGTGCAGTCGTTGCGGTGCTCATCTCGGACATGTGTTCGAAGATGGGCCGCGGCCGACCGGTTTGCGTTATTGCATGAACTCAGCATCTCTGAACTTCAAAAAGACAGAGTGATCGTTCCAAGTTGCTGGATTGAGCCGCGACTGGCCCCGGTTTGCGTGGATTGCATTTGATACGGCGGGCGCGGAAGGGAATAATCTTCGGGTATTGCCAGCTTGTATCGCAGACGCTAATGCCCGCATCATCGGTTGTTCCACTTTCTGGCCAGGCTGAAGCCGCATCGCGGCGATCGGCGCCGGCCGTTGAAGTTAACGGCGTCAATTACAGCTACGGCAATCGTCAGGCGCTGTACGATATCGGCTTTACGATTTCGCGCGGTGAAATCTTCGGCTTGCTCGGTCCCAATGGCGGTGGCAAGACCACGCTGTTCAAGCTGCTTTCGACCTTGGTGCCGTTGCGGTCTGGCGAAGCGAGTATCCTGGGTTTTAATCTGCGCGGCCAAACGATGGAATTGCGCCGGCGACTCGGCGTGGTTTTCCAACATCCAAGCGTCGACGGCAAGCTGACGGTCGCTGAGAATCTTGCCCATCACGGCCGGCTGCATGGGATTGTCGGTCATTTGCTCAAAAGCCGCGGCGAAACGATGCTCGGGCAGTTGGGTTTGGCCAGCCGCGCCGGCGATTTGGTTGAAACTCTTTCAGGCGGGATGCAGCGGCGTGTCGAACTGGCCAAGGCGCTGTTGCATGAACCAGAATTGCTCATTCTGGACGAGCCCAGTACCGGTCTCGATCCGGCGGCGCGGCGCGATTTTCTGCACTATTTATCGCAACTGCAAAGAGACGCTGGCGTGACGATTGTGCTGACCACCCATCACATGGAGGAAGCGGAGCGCTGCGACCGTATCGGCGTGCTGCATCAGGGACGCCTGGTGGCAATCGCCCCGCCCGGCGAGCTCAAGTCCCAGGTTGGTGGCGACGTGGTCGTTATCAGCAGCCCGTCACTCGATTCCTTGCGCCAGCGAATCCAACAGCAGATGCGCCAACGCTGCGCATTGGTCGACGGCACCCTGCGGGTCGAGCGCCCGCGCGGTCACGAGTTCGTGCGCGATGTGGTGGACGCGTTTGGCGGCGAGATTGAGAGCGTGACGTTTGGCAAACCGACCTTGGAGGACGTCTTCGTCCATCTGACCGGCCATCGCTTTTACACCAACCGCGGCGAAGACGATCAATGACTGAAGCGAGTGCAAGAATCGAAGCTGGCGAGCGGGTGCTCGAGCATCGCCCGCGCCGGGCAGTCGTGGTGCAAGTCGGTGTTCAGGCGGGGACCTTATGGCTGCGCGAGATCACGCGATTTTGCCGGCAGCGCAGCCGCGTGATCGGTTCGTTCCTGCAGCCGCTGGT
>JBOHWM010000360.1:0-5203 GCA_050736555.1 Binataceae bacterium (SeqCode) | reverse complement strand
CCCCTGTACCATCGGCCGGTGCGCTTCGAACTCGAAGATGACCTGGTCACCTCGGTCCGTCATTTCGACCCGGCCACCCAACGGTCGCATGGCGAAATTGAAGAAGCGACCGTGATTCGCACCCGGTATGTGCCCGCTCAGGCGTTGCGTGATGGGCACCTGCCCGAACGGGTTGCACTGCGATGTGCCGATATCGGAATGGTGCGCAAGGAAACGGCGGAGCTGACCGAGACGCTGGAAAATGGCCTGCTCTTTCCCGGCGTCGAATTGCTCATGCCCTATCTTTACGATGACGCGCTCGGGAGCGTATTCGACTATCTGCCGGAGAACACTACCGTGTGGATGCTTGACCCCGGACGCGTACTGGCCGAAGCGCTGCGACTGAGCGAACGGGTTGTGAATGAGGCCGCCGCAGCACAAGCCAAGCCGATCTTTTATCCGCCCCCTGAAAGCCTTTATCTCAGCCCCGATGAGTTCGAGCATCGTATTTCCGCGTTTATCGCGGTCGAGGCGGGTTCGCTAATTACCGTCTCAGCGCCACACGAAGGATGGGCCACGCCGGTCGAGATCAAATCGCAAGCGAGCCTCAAGCTGGGTGCGACCGAACTCACTGGCGGCCATGGCGCACCGTCGTTCGAACCGCTGGCGGTCGAGCTCAATGAAGTCCGCCGCGGTCAGGGCCGCGCGTTGATGGTGGTCGAAGGGGCGAATCAAGCGGCACGGCTGCGGCGTCATCTGGAAGCCTATGATCTCGAAGTCAACACTGAATGCCGGAGTTTCGCCGAGCTTCTGCGGTGGCCGGATTTCCGCCCGGTCATCATGGAGGGTGAAATCGCGGCCGGCACCGTGCTGCAGAAAGATGGGCTCTATATATACAGCGAGGAAGAGCTGTTCGGAGAGCCGCGCCCGCGCCGCCGCTCGCGTCCCACCGCCAAAGGAGCGCTGCTCAATCTCGACGAGCTTCGGCCCGACGATTTCGTCGTCCATATCGATCATGGGATCGCCAAATATCGCGGCCTGAAACACCTTAAAGTATCGGATACGGAAGGCGATTTCCTGAATCTCGAATACGCCGGCAACGATACCATGTACGTGCCGGTCGAGCGCATCAACCTGGTGCAGCGCTACGTCGGCGGCGATAGCGTCGAACCCAAACTCGATAAGCTCGGCGGCGGTTCCTGGGACCGGGTCAAAAACCGCACCAAGCAGGCGGTGCTGGCGATGGCTTCCGACCTGCTCGATATTTATGCCGCGCGCGAAGTGGCCGAGGGTCACTCCTTTCCTCATCCGGGCCGCGATTATGAGGAATTCGTCAGCCGCTTCGAGTTCGAAGAGACGCCCGATCAGGCGGCCGCTATCGATGAAGTGGTGCGCGACCTGGCGCGGCCCAAGCCCATGGATCGCCTGATTTGCGGCGATGCCGGTTTCGGCAAGACCGAGGTGGCATTGCGCGCCGCTTTTATGTGCGTGATGGACGGACGGCAAGTCGCTGTGCTGGTGCCAACGACGGTTTTGGCCGAGCAGCATTGGAATAACTTCAACAGCCGCTTCAAGGATTACCCGGTGCGCGTTGAGATGGTCTCGCGCTTCCGTAGTGCCAAGGAAAACAAGGTGGTGATCGAGGATTTGCGTCGCGGCAAGGTGGATATCGTCATCGGCACCCATCGCCTGCTGCAAAGCGACGTCGAATTTCCACGCCTGGGCTTGCTGATTATCGACGAGGAGCATCGTTTCGGCGTCGCCGACAAGGAACGTATCAAGCGCTTTCGCAAGTTGGTCGAAGTGCTAACCATGACGGCCACGCCGATTCCACGCACCCTGCATATGGCGATGCTGGGAATCCGCGATTTGTCCGTAATCCAGACGCCGCCGCCGGATCGTCAGGCGATCCGTACCTTCGTCGCCCATTTCGACGACGGCCTGATTCGCGACGTGATTCTGCGCGAACTCAACCGCCGCGGGCAGGTATTCTTCGTGCACAACCGCGTCGAGAACATCAGCTACATCGCGCGCCATCTGCGTTCGCTTGTGCCCGAGGCGAAATTGGCCGTGGCTCACGGCCAGATGAAAGAACATGAACTTGAAGCTGTCATGCGCGAATTTATCGAAAACCACATCAACGTGCTGGTATGCTCGGCGATAATCGAGTCCGGCCTGGATATTCCCAATGCCAACACGATGATCATCAACCGCGCGGACCACTTCGGCCTGGCCCAGCTCTATCAATTACGCGGACGCGTCGGACGTTCGCGGCGCAAGGCTTACGCCTATCTGCTGATTCCCGGCGAGCACATTATCACGCGTGACGCCAAGCGCCGCATCGACGCCTTGCGCGAATTGGTGGAAGCCGAAAGTGGCGGCGGCTTCAAATTATCGATGCGCGACCTCGAACATCGCGGCGCCGGCAATCTGCTCGGGCGCGAGCAGTCGGGCGAAATCGCCGCTGTCGGCTTCGAGCTCTATACTGAAATGATGGAACAGGCGATTCGCGAGCTGCGCGGTGAGCCGGCCCGTCCGGATTATGAACCGGAATTGCGACTGGGGATTCCAGCGTACATACCGGATAGCTTCGTCCCGGATGAAAACGAACGACTACTGCTCTATCGGCGCATGGCACGCGCCAACCAACCGCAAGACCTTGACGAAATGCGCGACGAGATGCGCGACCGTTTCGGGCCGATACCCACGCTTATAGAAAATCTGATCGCCGCGATGAATCTGCGGCGGCGGATGAAGGATCTGATGATCCTGAGCGCGGTCATGAAAGGCGGCCAACTTGAGATCAAACTTCATCCTGACGCGCCGGTCGACACCGCGATGCTCGCCGCGCTGGCCAACGCCAATCGCGACAATATGCGCCTGACCCCGTCGTACCAGGTGATGGTGCGGCTCAAGAGCGAGGGCGAATACGAGCAAATCTTCGCGCAAATTGACGGCGTCTTGCAGGCCTTGGCGGCCTGTGAAAAGTTGGAAACCGAAACGGGGCCGGCGGCTGGACCGCTCGCCAATTGAACGGATGAAAATGCATCTAGTTGTTGCGCGTACCCTGCCCGTTGTGCTTTTCAGCGTGATCATCGCGGGTCTGGCGATGCCGCGCGCGGCGGCCGCCCAGCAAACGATCGACAGCGTGGTCGCCAGCGTGGACGGCCATCCGATTACGAGCCACGATATCCGTGTGTTCAAAGCGACCAGCGGCTCCAACCTCAACAACGGCGCCAGTGCCCCGACGGCACCCCCGGGGCTTACCAATTCAACCAACAGCCGCGCCGTGTTGAAAGCGCTGATCACGCAGCAGATGCTTCAGGATGAAGCGCAGAAATTCGCCGATCGGGTCAATGACGGCGAAATGAATCGCTATATCGCCAATCTTGAACAGCACGCGCACATCACCGACGCGCAACTACGCGATGAGCTGCGAACCCAACATGTCACCTACCAGGAATTTCGCGACAACGTGCGCAAGCAGCTCGAAGCGATGACGATGATCGACCGTGAGGTGCGTCAGAAGATTGTCATCTCCGACGCTCAGATCGAGACGTACTATAAGGCCCATCCCAAGGAATTCCGCGTCAGCCAGGAACGTTACGAACTCGCCCAAATCCTGATTGCGGTGGCGCCAGGCGCGAACCCGGATCAAGTGGCGGCTGCCAAAAAGAAGGCCGATGAAGTGCATCGCTTGTTGGTCAAGGGCGGGGATTTCGCCTTCCTCGCCAGCCAATACTCCGATGACGATTCGAAGACCAAAGGTGGGGAACTCGGTTATTTCGTCCCCTCGAACCTGCTCGATCCAATCCAACGGGGTATCATGGGTTTGAAGCCTGGCCAGTTTTCCCAGGTGATTCGCAGCAAGTACGGTTTCCACATCATCAAGGTCGAAGCGCACGATCGTCCCGGCGAAAAGCCTCTGGCCGAAGTCAAGAGCCAGATTCGTAACAAGCTGATGACCGAAGCGGCCAAAGCTCAATTCGAAACCTGGGTCGACAAGGATCTCATCAAGGATCACTACGTGGAGACCATGGACTGAGCTTCAGGCGAATATGATAGCGGTCAGGAAAACGCCGTTACTGGCGGTAAGCATGGGCGATCCCGCCGGCATCGGCGCGGAAGTTATAATCAAGGCTGCGGCCGAGTTAGCGCGCCATCAGAACGCGCCCGCATTGGTCGTGATTGGTGATTTGGACACGATGCGGATGGCGGCGCAGCGGCTTAAGTCCGGCTTGCAGCTGCAAGAATGGCATCCTGGACAAACGCCCATGCATCCCGCCGACGGCCTCGCCGTTATCAGCGAAGGCTGGCTTCCCGCCGCCGCAACCGGACCGGGCCAACCGTCGCTTGAAGGAGCGCACGCGTCTTATCGTTATATTGTCAAAGGCGCCCACATGGCGATGCGGGGAGAAGCTGACGCGCTGGTTACCGCGCCGATCAATAAGGAATGGCTCAATCGAGCGGGCCATCATTTTCCCGGCCATTCGGAGTTGCTGGCAGAACTGTCGAATACGCATCTGTGGCGCATGATGTTCGCCGGCGACCAGTTACGAGTCGCACTGGTTACGGTTCACGTGGGATTGGCCAAGGTGCCGCGGCTGCTTACGTGCGAGAGCATCCTGTGCACCGTGCGGCTACTCGCGGCGCACCTGCGCGAACAAATGGGATTGGGCCATCCGCGCATCGTGGTGCTCGGCTTTAATCCACATGCGGGCGAAAATGGGTTATTCGGGCGTGAAGAAATCGAAATTATCGCGCCCGCCGTCGAGCATGCGCGGCGTGAGGGGATTGAAGCAGCGGGCCCGGTCGCGCCGGATACCGCATTCATTCGGCCGCACGGCCGCTTTGGTTTCGACGCGGCGGTGGCGATGTATCATGATCAGGGTCTGATCGCGCTGAAGACGCTGGAATTCGAGCGCGCCGTCAACGTCACGCTCGGGCTGCCCTTCATTCGCACCTCGCCCGACCATGGCACCGCCTATGAAATTGCCGGGCGCGGAGTCGCCAATCCTTCGAGCATGACGGCCGCGCTCGAATACGCCTGGCGCGCCGCGCTCCAGCGGATAGAAGGCCGCCGCGCCGCCTGAACACTCCGCGATGGGCTCCGGACTGAGGAGGGTCGGGCCATTATTTCCGGGCTGAGGTGGAATGGTGTAGATGGACCGCATAGTTATCAAGGGCGCGCGCGAGCACAACCTCAAGAATATCGATATCGAGA
>JBOHWM010000359.1:0-2489 GCA_050736555.1 Binataceae bacterium (SeqCode) | reverse complement strand
CATTGCTTCAGCATAAAGGGACCGCTGCCGACCACGTGGCGCGAGAAATTCTCGCCCCATCGCGCCACTTCCTCGCGCGGTACGGCCGACGCAAACGGCATCGCGAGCTTGTCAACAAAGATCGGATCCGGACCAGTCAGGTGGAAGACTATCGTCCACGGATCGGGAGTTGCGATACCACTGACGGTCTTGCTCCGTCCCGCGACGTAGTCCGCTGCGCCAACAATCGCACGAAAATATTCACTGCCCTGTGAGCGGGTCGCCGGATTTAGCACTCGTAGGATCGCGTATTTGAAATCGGCACTGGTCAGGCGGCGGCCGTTGGTGAAATAGACGTCCTGGCGCAAATGAAACGTGAAGGTGCGGGAATCGGCGGATTGCTCCCATGACGTGGCGATATCCGGCACCAGGTTGACGCCGCCGGCGCTGTAACGTACCAGCGTATCGAAAATCATCTGCTCGAAGCTCCACGAGACGGTGTCGTAACCAAGCGCCGGATCGAGCGTTGGCACGTCATCATTGTCGGCCAAGCGCAACACACTCGCGCCGGGCGGCAGATTCAATGGCGGTCCCGAGGGATGACATCCGATCAGGGTCAGAGTAAGCAGCACAATGGCGAACAGCGAGGAACGAGCACGGGCTGGCGAAAGAAGATCGCGGCTGCGCGGCCGGCGGCAAGTGAGATCCTCATTGCAGCGTGGCCTCATCGGGCGGCGACCGAGATGTCAGCGCGGCGCCGCAAATAGCCGTAGCCGAGCAGATTGAACCCCAGCACCGCGTAGAAAATCGCCAGTCCGGGAAAGGCCGCGAGCCACGGCGCGGTGCGGAAATAACTGGTCGCTTCTTCGATCATGCGGCCCCAGCTTGGCGTGGGCGGCGGCACGCCCAAGCCAAGAAAGCTCAAGCCCGCGTCGAGCAACAGCGTACCCGAAGTCCCCAGCACCGCCATCACCACGATTATCGGCATCACGTTTGGTAATACGTGACGTACAATCAGGCGCGATGAGTTCGCACCCAGCGTGCGTGCGGCCAGTACGAAGTCGCGCTCCACCATCGAGAGCGTTTCCGCGCGCACCACCCGCGCCACGCCCGTCCATGATACCAGGCCAATCACGATGAGGATGCTCAGCAGGCTCGGCCGCAGCACCGCGACGAAGGCCATTGCCAGCAGCAAGGCCGGCAGGGTCAGCATCACGTCGGTCAGGCGCATCAGCGCGAAATCCACCGCTCCGCCAAAAAATCCTGACAACACGCCGATCATCACGCCGATTGTCATCGTCACTGCCATCGCGGCTACGCCGACCGTCAGTGAGATGCGTGCGCCGTAGATGATCCGCGACAAGACGTCCCGGCCAAGCTGATCGGTGCCTAAAGGAAAGGCGCGCGACGGCGCACCTGGATCACCAAAAGTTGCCGCCACCGCGCGGGTCGGGTTGTAAGGCGCGAGCCACGGCGCGAACAGGGCCACAACGATGATGCTTAGCACCATCACCAGGCCAATGCTCTCCATGGTGTTGAGCTTAAAGCTCATGGCAGAGCCCGCTCCGACCGATTTGTCGATGCTTAACCATACGGTCAGCCGCTCAGGCGAATACGCGGATCGAGCCACGCATAAAGCAGGTCAACCGCCAAATTGGCTACCACCACCAAAAAGGCGGAGAACAGCACCGTGCCCATGATCAGCGGAATATCCAGATTGAAGATTGCTTCGTAGGCAAGCCGTCCAATTCCCGGCCAATTGAACACCGTTTCAGTCAAAACCACGCCCGACAGGAGCCCCGCCAGGTCGAGTCCGGCCAAGGTCACCAGCGGCAGCAACGCGTTCGCCATGGCATGCCGGACCATCGCACGAATTCGCGAAAGGCCTTTGCCTCGCGCGGTACGCACGTAGTCCTGCTCCATCGCGTCCACCAGGTTGGTATGCAGGATGCGTGAATAGTAACCGGCCATGCCCAGAGCCAGCGTGATAGTTGGAAGAATCAGGCTCTCGGGACTGCTGAACCCGCCCAGCGGGAATGATCTCAGCAATACCCCACCCGCTATCAGCAACATCGTGCCGAGCCAGAAAACCGGCACTGAAAAGAAGGCGAGCGCCAACACCAGCAAGGCGTTATCCGGTGCGCGCTGGCGATAGCTTGCGGCGATCATCCCCATCGGAATACCGAGAATCAGCGCAAGCCCCATCGCGCTCAGGGCCAGAATCGCGGTAGCGGGAAAGCGGCTAAGAATTAAACTGGTTACGCTTTGGCGACGGATATAGGAACGTCCCAGATTGCCGTGGAGGGCGCGATCCAGGTAGCGCGCGTACTGCACATAGATTGGCTGATCGAGGCCGAGCTGCGCGCGAATCATCTGGAGCGTTTGCGGATCCGCTTTCGCACCAGCCATCGCGACGGCGGGATTGGCCGGGATAACGAAGGCAATCAGGAAGGTAATAATCGACGTGCCGAGAAGAACGCCCGCTCCGAAGATCACCCGCCGAACGATGT
>JBOHWM010000358.1:0-7050 GCA_050736555.1 Binataceae bacterium (SeqCode) | reverse complement strand
CCATTCCTCGGTTGAAGGCACTCGCATACGCACGTACTGTCCGCTGCGAAAATCGAATTCGTCGTCCGCCGCGATCTCAACGCTAAGCTTCCCCACGCTCTGCACTGGCCATTCCAAGGCGGCGACGCTGGCTGCGTACACACGCGGTGCGGTTTCATAAATGAGCGTGCTCGGATAGCTCAGGCGCACGACGCTGTCAGTGAGCGCGTGGGAACTGCACAACAGCCGTTTGCCTTCAGCCGCTTCGGCGGCGATCAACGAGGTCGAGCGCGCGCGCGTCATTTCGATTTCGCCGCCAACCACCTGCGCCACACAGGTCGAGCAGCTCCCGGAACGGCACTGATGGATCAGGGGAACGTCCTGGCGCAACGCGGCATCCAGCACGAATTCGCCCGCGTTCACCGCGACTTCCTTCTCGATGCCGTCTTCGAAACGAAACGTCACGCGATGGGATTGAACGGTGCCGCTGCGCGCTGCGGAATCCATTGGAATTAGCGTGAATTGAAACGGCGCGGCGGTTCCTGGATGCCGCGGTTATAGCGTGCGGCCACTTTGCGCCATACGATGGTGGCGTCGTCGAACGCGCACAGCTTTTCGTTGTTCCAGCCGTCGCGGTTTTCGTAAAACTCCTGCATCTGCTCGCGCGCAAACAAGTCGTTGTTGTTGAAATCGTGGAGCGCGAGCGGCTCGAAGAAATGCTCATAGAGATAGTCGGCGTGCTTGCGTTCCTCTTCGTTGCGTGCGCGCCCTACGAGGATTTCCCAGTACTCGTGATGCTTGTCGTCGGTCGGCACGTACCATTCGTACTGCGCCCATCCCGGCAAAGGCCAGTGCTCAACCAGCAGCAATCCCGGCAGATATACCGACGTGCGCGCGTAATAGGGTTTTGTGCCCGGCGACTTGAAACCGATCGCCTTGTTCTCCCTGAAGAACTTGTAGGCGCGGGTGTTGTACATGTTCATCATGCCCTTGGGGCCGTCGGCCTCATCAATAATGCGGACGGCATCTTCGGCGATCGGCTGTGCGCCCAAACCCATCACGCGATCGGTCGCGGCGACGATAATGTTGTCCCAGTGAATCAGCAGATGGCCGGGGTCGAAGCCGTTTTCCACCGCCAGCCGCCAGTTGGAATTTCCAATGCGATGGATCCCGCGCACATAAACCTGATCGTCGAGTATATGCGCGACCGGATTGGCGTCGTCGGTGATATGGATCGGCAGGTCGGCCGCGAGCGGCGGGATGGTCTCGTATTCTTCGTCGCCAACGAAGATGAAGACAATCCCGGCGCGTTCCTCGACCGGATAGGTGCGAATCCTGACTTTGCCAATCAGCGGGTCGCCGGGCGAGGCCACGATCGTTTTCAGCACGCCGTCATGCAGGCCGTAGGTAAAGCCGTGATACCAGCAGGTGACGGTCGCGTCGTTGAAGCAGGTCGGCCGCGCCGAGATTTTTACGCCGCGATGGGCGCAGCGATCGGCGAGCGCATAGACCCGGCCATTGGCACGCCGCAGCAGGATTTCATGTCCCGCCATCACTACCCCGGCAACCTGTTTTTCACCAATTTCCGAGCTCAGCAGTGCCGGATACCATGCGTTTTTGAAGCCCCAAGCGGCTTCCAGGTAAGGTTCGTACTGGCGACTGGCCGCCGGTATTTTCGAGTGTGATTTGCCAGCCGTTTTGTCGCCGATATCCATAATTTCCCCTGAACCGCGCGGGCATCTATTAAAGCCTTGCCGCGCCGTCCCCTCGATTGTCAACCGCATTGATTTTGCGCATGGGCGAAGTGCTGATGATCACCGTAGGGCTGGTCGCGCGCTACTGACGGACCCTCGGACGGGACTCGCGTTTCGCGGCGCTATCGTGGTGTGGGGTGGCTGGCTATGCTGGCTGGTGAGTCGAAGAGGGAAGACACATGCGTGAAGTAGTAATCGTCGATGCGATACGTACTCCGATCGGACGGGTGGGGCGCGCTCAGAGTTATTATAAGGATATTCGCGCTGATGAACTCGGCGTCAAATGCGTGCGCGCGCTAATCGAGCGCAATGCGGCGCTTGACCCGAAGGAAATCGAAGACGTGGTCTGGGGGTGCGCCAACCAATCGGGCGAGCAGGGGCTGAACATAGGCCGGATGATCGGCCTGCTCGCCGGCTTGCCGGTCGAAGTCGCGGGCACAACCGTCGATCGTCAATGCGGCTCAAGCCTGCAGGCGCTCAACTTCGGCGTTTACGAAATTATGTGCGGCGCTGGCGAGGTCGTGATTGCAGGCGGCGTCGAGCACATGACGCATGTTCCCATGGGCGCGGGCGTTAATCCCAATCAACGGCTATTGGAAAAATTTCCGCCGGATATGTTCCTGATGGGAATGACGGCGGAACGGCTCGCCGCGATGTACCACATTACGCGCGAGCAAAGTGATCGCTTCGCGCTGCGCTCCAATCAGGGGGCAGTCGCCGCGCGCGAACGCTTCAAGCATGAAATCGTGCCGGTTGAATTGGCTGATCGAATCGTCGATGTGGATCAGGGACCGCGTCCCGAAACCAATATGGCGAAGCTCGCCGCGCTCAAGCCGTCGTTCAAACCCGACGGTCAGGTGACCGCTGGCAATTCCTCACAGATTAGCGATGGCGCCGCCGCAATGCTTGTCATGAGTGCGGAGCGGGCGCGCGCCTTGAAAATTGAGCCGATGGCGCGTATCCGCGCCACGGCGGTCGCCGGAGTCAGTCCTGAGATCATGGGATGGGGACCGGTGCCGGCCACGCGCAAGGCGTTGGCGCGTGCGGAACTCCGTGTGGATGACGTCGATCTATGGGAGGTCAACGAAGCCTTTGCCGCGCAGGTTCTGGCCTGCAATACGGAATTACGCATTGACGAGGAATTACTCAACGTCAACGGCGGTGCCATCGCATTGGGACATCCGCTCGGATGCTCGGGCGCCCGTCTGATGGTGACACTGGTGCATGAGATGCGTCGCCGCGGTGCCGCGCTCGGCGTTGCCACGATGTGTGTCGGAATTGGCCAGGGAATCACGACCGTGGTCGAACAAGCCTGAGCGAAAGAAAGAGGCGCGACAACCTTTAGCCGCCGCGCCCGAGTCAATCAGGGGTTAGTGTGCCGCGAGCTTGGAGGGCTCCCGTATAGCCTCGCTGACCATCGTCTGCAATTCGCCGCTCTCGTAGAGTTCGCGGACAATGTCGCATCCGCCGACGAATTTGCCATTGACATAAACCTGCGGAATGGTTGGCCAGTTGCTATAGGTCTTAATCGCGTCGCGCAGTTCCGGGTCGCTCAGGACGTCGCAGGTTTCGTACGGAGCGCCGAGTTCCTCTAATACCTGCACCGTAGCCGCGGAAAAGCCGCATTGCGGGAAATTGCGGTTTCCCTTCATGAAGACCATGACCTTATTCTCGGCAATTGCCGCTTGAATCCGATCAATCGCGCTCGACATCGAATTACCTCCGATTCTGATACTGCGTCCGGGTCAACGTTTTGAGGCTGAGTGCATGCACTCGCGCGCGCATGGCGTCACCGAGCACGCCATAAACCGCCTGATGGCGTTCGACCAGGCCTTTGCCCTCGAAGCTATCGCTGACGATCAGCGCTTCGAAGTGATCGCCCCCGCCAGTGGTGTCGTGTACCTCCACGATCGCACCGGGCAGGCCTCCCTCAATGATCCGTTGCAACTCCTGAGCATCCATTGCCGTTTATCTTAGCGTGTCGTCCTTGATCAATTCCACTATCTTGAAACGTCGAGGCGGGCGAACATCACACTTCATTTCAGGCCGCGCGTCGCGTACCGGCTTCGAGTGCGGGCACGTCCGCACCGTCGAGGCTCCATGCTCCCGGACCGAAGCTGGCAAAGGCGAGCAAACCGCCCATCATCGCGATATTCTTGAGCCATTCGACCTCCTGGCCGGTCATCACGTGAAAGACAATCGTGACCGGGATTAGCCATAGGAACAGGATGAACGCGGCCCAACGCGTTTGCAGACCCAGGATCAACAGCAGCGCGCAGACGATTTCGATCACCATGCTCGCGTAAAGCAGCGGGTATACCGAAGCGGCCGGCATGTGATGGGCGAGCATCAGGTCATGGAACATGCCGGCATGCATCGCCTTCATGATGCCCGAGTTGAGAAAGATGACCGCAATCAGGATACGGCCGACCAGTGTCGCCAAGTTGCGCAGTCTCTCCATGCTTCACCTCTTCCGCTAAATTTGCGCGCCCTGCGAGACCGTGATGACGGCCCGAGGACGCGTATTTCGCCTTTGAATCATGAACGATCAGAGCGGACAGGCATGGACGACTGGCCACTGGGTGAAACATGGTTGGCCGCCGCTGTATCCGTGCCGGCGGGTTTGTGCGAATGTCCCAAGGGGTGCGAGCGTGTGGGTGGCAAGCCACGAGCCTTGTGCTTTTCTTCTCGTGCGGCCACGCGATCGTCATATTCGTCGCCGTTACCCTCGTAATGAGCGACGAAACGGCGTGCCGAGCCCTCATCCATATGGCATAGCAACGGAAGCTCAGGATAGCGCAGGCATAAGGGGGTCCGCGCCGAGCCTCGAGAAGGCGGGTAGACGGCGGTGCTGGACGCGCTGGACTTAGACCCAGTGCCAATTGCAAAGGTTGAAATCACGCGCCGAGCCGCGCGGCCACATTCCGGACAGTCGTGAGACTGGTCGCCAAGCGATGCCAGCACTTCGAAAAACAGGCCACAGGGTTCGCAATGGCACTCGTAAATTGGCATCGGGATTTAACGAGCTGAATGCAACGGACCTTGCGCTTTCAATCGCTTAGCTCGGACCGTTAAGTTATCCGAAGTTGACGTTGTAGAAGCGGGCTGGGTTCTTGTGCAACAGGCGTTCGCTCACCTGAGCCGGAAATTTGTCCAGCTTCTCGCGCAACTCTTCGAGCGCGCCCGGAAACAGACAATCGAAGTGAGGGTAGTCCGCTCCCCACAAGATGTTTTCGCCAAGACCATGATCGACGACGTAGGCAAGTGTGCTTTCATCGGCGTCGTAAGCGACAAAGCATTGGCGGCGGAAGTACTCGCTGGGCTTGTCCTTCATCCATGGCACCAGCTTGCCCATCTTTTCGAAATGCCCATCGAGACGATCCAGCCAATACAACATCCAGCCCGAGCCGGCTTCCAGAAACGATACCCGCAACCCGGGATATTTCGCCAGCACGCCGCCGCAGATGATATCCATCGAGGCCATTTCCTGCTCGAGCGGATGGCAGATGATGTGGCTGAAGAACAAATCGCTGTTTGGATAGCGGTCGGCGGCCACGCTCGGAACAGTGTCGATTGCGAAGCTGCCATGCACCGAGATCGGCAGGTCGAGTTCTTCCGCCGTCGACCAGAAAGGTTCGTAAGCCGGATCATTAAGCCTGCGGGCGTTATACGGAGTCGGCCGGATGGTCGCGGCGCACAGCCCGAGCTCTTTGACGTGGTGCAACTCGCGCACCGCCATCGCGACGTCCTGCAGCGGAACAGTGCCGGCGGCGAACAGGCGGCCCTTGCCCTGATTACAAAAATCCGCAACCCAGCGATTGTAGGCATTGCAGGTCGCCGCCGCCACATCATGGTCCCGGATACCGGCATAGAGCAGTCCAATCGTGGGATAGAGCACAGTCGCGCGTAACCCTTCGGTATCGAGCACGTCGACACGGGCTCGCGGTTCCTTAGCACCGCGAGGAACCTCGTCCCATCGTGTGCGCAAGGTTTTCTCGAGGTCGGTCAGTCCGTTGGGCACGGAAGCGGCGGCGATTGGCAGTTCGTCGAAAACCCGCCCCTCTATCTTTATGTAAGCGATGCCGCCGTTGCGCGTGACCACGCGCGGCACTAATTCGCGAAATTTGGCCGCGACGTACTGATCGGCGATTTCGTTGGGTTCAAGCAGATGGGAATCGGAATCAACGTAAACGCTCATGTTCGCGGACCTCCGCGGTTGAAACTCGCGTTCTCGGAATATTTGCTTACGCCAATCGCTTGCGCACAGGCAAGACGGCGTTGTCTCGTTAGCTCAACGTGCTTGTCTCGTCGGTGGAGACTAACTAAAGTCCAGCTTATCATAGAGCCTGTTAGAGCCTGTTTTTCAATCCAATGGAGTAACCATGGCTCTCTGGAAAACCGATCAGACGTTCTATCCCTCGCCGCGCATGGCGATGCAGGCGCCGCCGGAACGGCTGGCCTATGTCGCGGCCTTCAATCCGAAGGCGGGCAACGGCCGCCATGACGCGATGTGCGTGCTTGACGTTAACCGCAACTCGCCAAGCTATAGCCAAATCGTGGGCCGGCTGGAGATGCCGGCGGTGGGCGACGAGCTGCATCATTTCGGATGGAATGCCTGCAGCGCCGCGTTGTGCCCCTATGCGCCTCATCCGCATGTCGAACGCCGCTATCTGGTCGTGCCGGGGCTGCGTTCGTCCCGCATATACATCCTCGATACCAAACCTGACCCGCATCATCCCACGGTCGCAAGAATAATTGAACCTGAGGAGATCGCCAGACGCACCGGCTACAGCCGCCCCCATACGATTCATTGCGGCCCCGACGCCATCTACGTCAGTGCGTTGGGCGCACCGGACGGTGAGGGTCCGGGCGGACTGTTTTTGCTCGACCATGAGACCTTCGATGTGCTTGGGCGTTGGGAAGTTGAACGTGGGCCACAGTATCTCGCCTACGATTTCTGGTGGCATCTTGGTTATGACGTGGTGGTGACCAGCGAATGGGGCACGCCCAAGATGATCGAAAGCGGCGTACAGCCGGACCTGCTGATGGAGGGCAAGTACGGTCATGCTCTGCATATGTGGGATTTGCGCCGCCGCCGCCATCAGCAGACTCTGGAGCTCGATCCCGAGTATCAGATGGCGTTGGAGTTGCGCCCGGCACATGATCCGACGCGGGCTTATGGTTTCCTCGGCGTGGTGATCTCGACCAAGGACCTCTCAGCATCCATTTGGCTGTGGCATCGGGATAATGGCGGATGGGCTATCCGCAAGATTATCGACGTTCCGGCTGAACCCGCCGAGCCGGACCAGTTGCCGCC
>JBOHWM010000357.1:0-14151 GCA_050736555.1 Binataceae bacterium (SeqCode) | reverse complement strand
GCCCACAGGTCTTCGAGTGCACCGCCGCCGCGGCCGACGATAATCACCTCGGCGCGCCCGTCACGATTCAGATCAACGATCGCGGCGGCAATTTGCGTGGCGGCGCCCGCGCCCTGCACCAAGGCCGGCCGGATGATCACGTGGCAATTCGGATACCGTCCGAACATCACCTTGAGCATGTCGCGCAGACCGGCTCCGCCGAGGGCGGTCACGATGCCGACGGTGCGGGGCAGAAACGGCAGCGGGCGTTTGCGCGCGGGATCAAACAAGCCCTCGCGTCCGAGGCGCTGTTTGAGTTGCTCAAACGCGAGTTGCAAAGCGCCGAGGCCGCGTGGCTCCATCTCTTCGGCATAGAACTGGAGCGTGCCGCGAGCTTCGTACAAATTGACGCGTCCACGCACGACCACTTCCATTCCGTCGGCTGGCTTAAAGCGCAGACGCCGGTAGGCTGAGTTGAACATTACGGCGTTCACCGCGCTGCGTTCGTCCTTGAGGGTGAAGTAGAGATGATGTGACGGAGCGACGCGGGCATTCGAGATTTCACCGACGACCCAGTATTCGTCCAGGTGGAATTCGAGCGCCTCACGCACGGCGCGCACCAGTTGAGTGACGTTGAGTGCGGTGCGGCCGGAACGCAGCGAAAGCTCGAGCTGTCCGCCCATATGAGAGGAAAATATCAGAACAGGGTCGTGCAAACCTAGCCAGCATCAGTTTGCCTGTCACCCGGAGCGAAGCCTGCCTAAGCGAGGAATCTTGTATCTTGGTGCGACGGAGGGATCAGAGTGGAAATGGATGCGGCAGCCCGCGGGAATCTGGATCCGCGGGCGGCGAGATCGTCGCGTAGAGCTGGGCGCCGCATCCTTGGGCGCGAGTCAAAGCCCGGACAGTCGCTGGGGACGCGCCGGCGAGCCCGCATGAGCAAAAACGGGCGCGGCTCGCAGGAGGGAGCAGCGATGACAGACAAAAATCCGCGGCCGGTTGATCCCGAAAATCCGTAAAAGCACGCCCGCCACGAATCAACGCGGCGGGCGTGTGTATGGAAGCGATCCGCTCAGGTGCGTCTATTGACTGGCCGAGACGCTGGCGAGACCGGAATCATCGTTACGCACCAGCACAGTTTTGTACTTGTTCCAATGCTCCAGGATGCTGATGGCCTTTTCGAGTTGAACATCCTTTTGCGGCTTTTCCGATGCGGCCTTGGACTGTTTTGCCGTGGGCGCTTGGTTGCCGGAGTTGGCCGGCGCCGCACCGTTGTTCGACTTGCCAGGGTGTTGCTGGTTGTTCTTGAAATGGTGCAGCAGGTCGCTCTCGCGAATCTCCTCGCCCTGATCAATCGTGGTGCCCTGCTCCTGCTCGAGCATCGCCAAAGTTAGCTTGGGCGGCTCGACCACCACGTCTGGCGTGATCCCGACGGCCTGAATCGAACGGCCATTGGGGGTGTAATAGCGCGCCGTCGTCAGCCGCAAGGCCGAGTTGTTGTCAAGCGGCAGGATGGTCTGCACGGAGCCTTTGCCGAAGGTCTGCGTGCCCTCGATAATCGCGCGGCGATGGTCTTGGAGCGCGCCGGCGACGATTTCACTCGCACTGGCGCTGCCGCCGTTCACCAGTACCACCATCGGGTAGTCACGAAATTCCTTCTTTTTGTGGGCGAAGAACTTCTGCTGCTCGCTTTCCAACCGTCCCTGCGTATAGACGATCAGGCCGCCGTCAACGAAGTCGTCGCACACTGAAACCGCCTGATTCAGCAACCCGCCGGGATTATCCCGCAAATCGAGCACGAGGCCCTTGATATGGCCGTGGTCGCGCTTGCGTAATTTGTCCAGCGCCTTTTCGAGGTCGGCGTTGGTGCCGTCCTGGAAGGTCGTGATGCGGACATAGCCGTAGCCGTCCGTGAGCGGTTTGGCCTTGACCGATTTGATCTTGATGACGTCACGCCTGATGGCGACGGTGAAGAGGTCGGGGATGCCGTCGCGATGAATCGTGAGATGAATCTCGCTGCCCTTGGGCCCCCGCATCAGCTTGACCGCGTCGGTCAAAGTCATGCCCTTGGTGAAATTGTTGTTGATCTTGATGATTTGGTCACCGGCCTTGATTCCGGCGTGATAGGCGGGCGTACCCTCGATCGGAGCCACCACGGTCAGCACGTCATTGCGCATCGTGATTTCGATGCCCAGGCCGCCGAAACTGCCGCGCGTCTCGACCTCAAGGTCGCGATAAAGGTCGGGTGTGAGATAGGCGCTGTGAGGATCGAGCGAGGCCAGCATACCGGTGATGGCGCCGTTGATGAGCTGCTTGGTCGAGACCGGCTCGACGTAATTTTTCTGCACAATTGCGAGCACATTGGCGAAGGTCTGCAGCTCTTGGTAGGTATCGTCGGGGAGCGCTTGCGCCCGTTGCACGGCGAGATCGCCGATCACCACCAGACATACGGCCAATGCGATCCCCATAGCTACAATCAATCGGTTTCGTTTTTTCGATGACATCCCCGGGTCCGCCTACTTAATTAAAGCGCCGGCCTAATCCTGAACGCAGCTCGCAGACTCATCTGCTTGTTCCGCTCCACTAATGGCAAGGCCAGCGCAAATCTCCTTGAAATTATTAAGCCTCAGCCTGTTTTCGAACTGACCAACTCCTGCAACGCGTCACGAATTTCGGAATTTGACCAGTCGTAGGGGCCGATATGATGGGCGACGATGCGGCCCTGCTGATCGATAATAAACGTTTCCGGGATGCCACTGACGTTGTAAGCCTCGCCCACGACATTTTTGGGGTCGAGCAACACGGTAAAGTTGAAGCCGTTACTCTTCAAGTAGGGCGCAACCGCCTGCGCGCCGTCAGTGTCCTGGCTGACCGCCAGGATCACGAAGTCGTGGTCATTATGAAATTCCTTGTACAACGATTCGATCGACGGCATTTCCTCACGGCATGGCGGACACCAGGTTGCCCAGATATTGAGGAATACCACTTTACCCCGCAACGAGGAGAGCGAAACCGTGTGGCCTTGCATGTCCTTCAGGGTGAAACCAGGCGCCATTTTACCGGCCGGCACCGGCGGCGTGTCGGCGCGAGTCAGGCCGGGTTGACTGGCGAGAGCGATATCCGGCGCGGGATTGCCGCCACGTCCAGGCCATTGCACGTAGATAATAAGAGCCAGCGCCAACAACAGGATCACGACGGCGGTGCCGGAAAGAATTTTGGCGCTGCGCCCCATCTACGCTCTCATCGCCTCCTTCTTGATCGCGACCGCCGGCTTGCGCTCGGACGATAGGTACCAGCCCACCGCGCCCGCGATCATCAGCACGATGGACACCAGTTGCGCCTGGCTGAGTCCCCATAGAACGCGTGGATTGATGCGCACGAACTCGACCAGGAAGCGCTCCAATCCTTCAAGCATCAGATACAAATACAAAATCCGGCCATCGATTTTAATTTTCTTGCGCAGTGACCATAACACGCAGAAAATGATCACGTACAGAACCGATTCGTAAATCGGCGTCGGCTGTACGCGCACACCCGGATAAAAGCCTGAGACCAACTGACTGTGGGCGTTAAGCTTGAGCACTGATTGCCCGTTCCAGCCCACAATCGCGTGCGGAAATGCCATCGCCCACGGCAGTTTCGACGGCAATCCCCAGTCGCCGTCGCCCGATAGCAAGCATCCCATGCGGCCAAAGGCCTGTCCCAGGATCAGCGCCGGCGCGCACATATCGGCGACTCTGAGAAAGCCGACGCGGTGGTAGCGTGCGACCAGCCACGCCGCGATGACTCCGCCGATAAAGCCGCCGTACCATACAAAACCGGCGCCGGAGAAAATGATCGTCCAGGGATGAGCGGCGTAAGCGGGCCAATCATTGAAGACGTCGAGCAGGCGCGCGCCGACCAATCCGCCAATCGCGCACCATACCACCAGCGCGGTGGCCATATCGGTGGCGTATCCTCGCCGTTTGCATTCGCTGGATAAGACGAAATCGCCGACGATAAAGCCCAACGCCATCATCAGGCCGTAGCTGTAAACGGTAATCGGCCCGATTCGTAGCAAAACAGGAATCATATGCCTCGCTGCCAAACCTATCGCACGGCGCCTTTGTACGCGAGACCATCAATTCACGCGCGTGCAAATTTGCGAAAACGCAAGCTGAAATTATAAGACGCAAACATGAGAGCAATTGTTCAACGCGTCAGCGGCGCAACGGCCACGGTCGAGGGGCGTATCCGCGGACAAATCGGTCGCGGCTTGCTGGTCCTGCTCGGAGTTGCCCGTGCGAACACGTTGGCAGACGCCACATTCCTGGCCGATCGTATCGTTGGCATGCGGGTTTTCGCGGACAATAGCGGCAAGATGAACCTCGCGATCGGCGCGGTCGGCGGTGAATTGTTGGTGGTGCCGCAATTCACTTTGCACGCTGACACCAGCCAGCGCCGCCCCTCTTTTGTGGCGGCGGCGCCGCGGTCCGACGCGCGCAGGCTGTACGAAACCTTCCTCTCGCTCGCTCGCCAGAGCGGTGTTAAGGTGGAGGAGGGTCAATTCGGCGCTCGCATGCGGGTTGAACTGGTCAACGACGGCCCGGTAACCATCATTCTCGATAGCCGAAACGGTTAACTATCATGGCACGCGCGGGCTTTTACGCGGTCGAGTCCGGCAGGATTTCCTTCCGGCGCGATGGCAACTGGTATAGCGACGAAGAGCGCATCGATAACCCACGTATCGCGCTGCTGTTCAGCAAAAGTATCCAGCGCAATCCGGACGGCGGCTATTATTTGCAAGTGGCCGAAGAGCGCGCGCCGATCACGGTCGAGGATACGCCTTACGTGGTCAAGACGGTCGAGGACGATCACGGCCTGAAGCTCGTGCTCAACGACGACGAGCGCGAGCCGCTCGATCCGGCCACCCTCGAAGTGGCACCTGATAATGTGTTGTATTGCACGGTTAAGAACGGTGAGTTTCGCGTGCGCTTTCTGCGCAACGCATATTATCATTTGAGCAAGTTCTTCCTGAGTGACGAGGCCGGCGGCTTCGCCATCATGATTGACGGCCGGCGCTATCCAATTCGCACGACGGCGGCCGTTGAGGAAAAAGACGCCGGCTCGTGACGCCCGCCACCTGCGACCCGGCTTTGCACATTGTGTTGGTGCGGCCGGAAATCCCGCAAAACTCAGGTTCTATCGGGCGCCTCGCGGCCGCCACGCGGACACGTTTGCATCTGGTCGGGCCACTCGGATTTTCGCTTGCGGACCGTTATCTGAAGCGCGCCGGATTGGATTACTGGCCGTTGGTCGACTTGCGCAGTTATCCAACTTGGCAGGCGTTCGACGCGATGTATGACTCGCTTGGTAGTGGCGGTTTCAAGTATTTCTCGGCGCGCGCGCGTAAGAACTACCTGGAGGCGGAATATCGGCGCGGCGATTGGCTGGTCTTCGGCAGCGAAACCAAGGGATTAGGCGCCGAGTTTCTGCGTCCACGCGCCGCCGATAGTTACCGCATCCCGATTTTCGAACCGGGTGTGCGCAGTCTCAATTTGGCCAACGCGGTTTCGACCGTGTTGTACGAAGCGTTGCGCCAGTTGGGCTTGCTCACGGAGCGATAATCAAGCCCTGCCGTACCGCTGTCCGTCTCCGGAAGTTTTCTCGCGAAAACTGAGTTAGACGATTATTTCGCGAGTTCCCGCAAGGCATTTGCAAAAACGTCGCCTCCGGTTCTCGGCTATTACCATCTGGCGGCGGAATTCAGGGCCATAGCTCGTGAGTTGGTAACCGCTGTCGCTTTCAATCAGCAACAGCCGGCCGCTTTTGGTCACGTGCAGACGCGCGAGCTCTTCTTTGGGCAAGACAATCACCCGCGAATTACCCGCACGTCTGACTTTGATCGCGAACATCCGCTTATCCAGTTTGCGGTAAGCCATGAACAAAAAAATATAGATGAAAGCGAGATTTCAGAACACGAATAGACGGCGCGGGGTGGGGAAAACTCCTCCGCCCCGCGCGTGTGAGTCAGTTATCGCAGTAGGATAAGCGGCTGGTGTCAGGCCGCTTTTTTCTTGCGGCCATTGCCATCGGTGGTCGCCTGCGGCTCTTTGCGCACGATGAAGCGTTCGTCGAGCTGACCCATCTTCTCGACCACGCCACCGTATTCGAGTTCCGTATACGGCAGCATCGCCGGACCCGAAAATCCTTGCGCGCGGATTTCGGCCGCCTTAGCCGAGACGTTGTTGCGTACCCAATCCCAGAACGGGTGATCGAAGACGTCAACCGGTTCGGTGAATTTGCCTTCGTGTACGCAAAACGCGGCGCAACTCACGATTGGGGGTCCGTCAAAAAATGAAATCGTCGAATTCTGTTTCACCGGCATTAACGGCCCATGATGGCTGCCGCGCATTGTGCCCGCCACGTAATGGCCGATGCGGAAGGGCGACAGCACTTCACCAGTGGCGGGGAAGTTGCCCTGCGAACGCACCAGGCAGACCGGGTCGTCCTTGCCGGTGTAGGTGCCCGCGATATTGTGCAGGCGCGAGGTCGAAACCGCCGCCGCGATATCGTTGTTGGCGCGGCTGCGGATCGACTCCACCACGAAACGCTCATTGTCGCGCAAGAGACAGGCGATATCGTAGAGTTCGTCGGGCGCGTTGAGTTCGATCACGCGATCGCCCTCGGTGTAATTGACGTCCATAATGGTGAAGGTGAAGCCCTTGGCCATTTTGGGTGAGAGCAGCAACCCCGCGCAGTGCATCGGGTCGGCGAAGGCGAGATAGAGCGGCAGATTGTAGGCGCCCGGGTCGGTCTTGTCGGCGGCAAAGAACAGGAACGGTTCGTTGGGGCGCTCTTCAATTTCGATTTCGCAGGAGGCCGGTCCTAGTCCGCGCACATTGCCGGAAAACGCGTCTTTCAACAAATCCTGTCCGGCGCCGTAAAGACCCTGCTCGCGGGCCACCTTGGTTCCCGCCATAAAGGCGTCCCACGCCAGTTCGTGCACGCGCGAGTCGTCGACGCCGCGTTCGTGCGCCATCAGCAGGGCGATGTCGTCGCCGGTTGAGCTAACGAACAGGTCGAGCAATAATTTTTTACCCTTTTCGCGGACGAACTGCTCGACGGTCTGTTTGACTTTGGTGCTGGGTTTGATGTGTCCGCCGATCGATCCCACATCGGCTTTGATTACTGAGATTGTCGTCTTCATGCTTTTGCCTCCAAGCCGGCTCGAGCTGATTGGTTTGAGCCTCCCCCGCTTGTGATTATTTCATCCACCCATCCAGCGCACCCGCGGTCAATATCCTATCGACCTTTTAATGTCCGCGCACGGAACAGGTGCCGCAGCCACCACATTGACCGGCGGGCTTGCTCCGTACGCCAATCGCGTAACCCTCGGCTTCGAGTTCGGTGGCGGTAATCCATTCCAGCGGCGTACCGATCACGGTATCGCAATGCACGCAATGGCGCCGCTCCATGGCGCTATCATAGGCGAGATAGGTGAGCACGATTCGCTCACATTGACCGCATCGCGCGGTCGGAAAGGACGCCGAGTCGGATGCCGTTTCGCGCATAATGCTGAGTCTTTTATAGTAGCCCCCGCTATTCAGGCAAATCAAACCGCTATACTTTATGGCGATTATTGAGTTTAGCCTTGACCGGAGGCTAGCTCCGCGCGGTGCGAATTGTCCATCAAGGCCTTCGTACTATCTATCCATTAATGACCAGATGTTACAGAATCTCACGCATTCCGCTGAAGCCCTCGCGCGGCGTATCGACGGCCATCAACTGGCCGCCGCCGACGCAACTCGCTGGCGCTTGACGATCAGCAAGTTGACTCCGTTTCGCCCGCGTATCGGATGGTTCCATCTCGTGCTCAAGCTGGCCCCCGCGGAAGGCGAGCCCTCGCTGACGCCGTTGATGGAGGCGATTGTCAGCGGAGGCGGACGCGGCGTAAGGCCGTGGTTCGAATGCCGCCTGTTTCCGGTGGTGAACACCGCGGACGGCGATATCGACGCGCGCGCACTCGGGCTCGAAGCCAGCCTCGTGGATTTGATCGGCCAATTAGTGCCGGACGGTGGGCATATGATGGTCGATTACGAAACGCCGGGTCAGGCCGAAACCCATGCGGGACTGTTGCTCGGCGTACCGCCGCTGGCGACTTACCTGGGCGCGCTGATGTTTAACGCCGGCTTTCGCGGCGAATTCAAGGACTGGTATTTTTCCGAAGGTGGGCATGAAGGTCCGCGCAAACTCCAGGCTAACAAGTCACCCAATCCAAAGGCCGCCGCCGCCGCGATGCGTAACCATCTCGCCGCTCTGCGCGAATTTGTTAACCGCTTCGGACCCGCACCTCAGCCAAGCGCATGGATCCGCGTGCGCGCGGTCGCGCGTGCTCGCGCACTGCTGCGCCAATACAGAGGTCGTCCGCTGCGGGCCAAACGTGCGGCAAAGCGCGCCTCCAGCCGCCCAACTCCCAAAAAGAGAACGCCGCACTAAAGCGTCCGCGACAAGGGTGGAAATCCACGAATTTTTAGAAAAGGGGAGAGCCGATGACGTCGTATGCCGATCCCGCTGAGCAACTGGTGGTGGAAGTCTACACGCGCGACATCGAGCGCTCGCGTGATTTTTACGAGGCGTTCGGCTTCGACGTGATCCGCGACGAGGGCGAATTCATCGAATTGCAATGGGGGCGCAACAGCTTCCTGCTGGAGCCGGTGCCTGGCACACCCGAGTTTTCGTCTCCCGCGGTTAATGTGCGCATCATGGCGCCCAACGTCGACGACTACTGGAGGCGCGCGCAAAAGCTCGACGCGCGCATTTTACGCCCGCTCGCGGACCGCTATTACGGCTTGCGCGATTTCACGATGGCGGGACCGGACGGTCTCGCGCTGCGCTTTGCCACACGGATAGCTGATTTGGGGGAATAACTTGCATGCTTATTGACGTCGGTAGGGCTCGCCCAACGCGCTCGGCGCCTGGACGGCTTATTTCAGCGACAGCCTGACGCTGGATATTCTGGCGCTGGGGCTCACCGGCAAGGTGTCGGTGAACGCGAGCCAACTGCCGAAAGCGCCCGACCATCGCGCTTGCGTGACGGCGACGGGTGAGAGGCCAAGGATGAGCAATACCGCCGACAGCACACCGCCGTCGTCAGCAACGCGGTGAGCGGCTTCTCCAGCGCTTGCCAACTGGCCTTCATCTGACGGAAGCGGGTGAATTCTCGCCAAGCGGCGCGCGCAAACTCGTCACGCCCGCGCACCGGCCATCAAAAGTCCCAGCCGCTCCGCGCTATGTTCATTATCGGCGGTCTCAGTCAGACGTCCGCGGCTCAGTACCAACAGCCGTCCGCACATCTCAAGTAGTTCATCGAGATCACTTGAAATCAGCATCACGGCGCCGCCGCTGTCGGCGAATTTTCTGATCAGTCGGCGAATTTCGTAATTGGCGCCGAGATCGAGTCCACAGCATACGTCGTGCGCAACAAGCACGCGCGGCTCACCAGCGAGGGCGCGCGCGAAGGCCAGCCTTTGACGATTTCCGCCCGATAAGGTCGACGCCGGCGAATCGGCACCGTAAGGAGCACGCACGCTGAAACGCGCAATCAAGCCTGTGCGGAAAGCGCGCGCCGCCGCGGCGTGATCATCCGAGAATCAACGCGCTGGCAACTCACCAATCATCAGGCGCCAACTCGGCTTCACTCGTATCGGCGGCAAGCGTGCTGGCGATCATGCGGCCGCCGCGCAACACGGTTACGTTTTGCTGATGGAGTGTGCCGCCAGCACGCTTCAGGAGGCAGCGCGCGCGTCGGGGTAATGCTCACGCACGTAGTCTATCGCCTCCTCCCGAGTATGGAGCGCGCCATCCAGATGAAGGTCTTCGACTTCGCTCAGAATGGTTTTAAAGGCCGGTCCCGGTGGCAGCCCGAGCGCCTTTAGATCATCGCCGGTAATCAGCCGCGGCGGGCGAATTTCCGCACGGCTGAACGAGTCTCGCGCCTGACGGCAGAAATGATAAAAGCCAAGATAGGAACTGGAAGCGAGGGCGTCGAAGCGTGACAGCTCGAGCAATTCGTCAAAGCCGTCCTCCGCCAGCATCCGTTTGAGTGTGGCCCGGCGCATGCGCGGTGCCATGCACATGCGCAAATGATGGTGCACGAGATAGGCGACGCGTTCCTGCACGAAGCGCGAGCGGCGCAGCCGTTGCATGATGCCTGCGGCGATCGCGGCCCCCTGATCGGTGTGGCCATAGAAGATCGTTTTACCATCGACCACCCGCCGGCATTGCGGCTTGGCAATATCGTGCAGGAGCACACCGAAGGCGAGCGTCTCGGTGCATCCGCGTGGCAGCATCGACAGCGCAAGCCTGGTATGGCGGTAGACGTCGCCTTCTGGATGGAAATTATCGGGTTGTGCGCACCCACGCAGCGCCAGCAGTTCGGGGATGATGGTGGTTGCCAGGCCGCTTTCCACCAGCAGGTCAAGCCCGCGTGCGGCGGACCCTTCGGTCATGATCATCACCATCTCCTCCCCGATTCGCTCGGCGGCGATTTTCGAAATTGCCGCTGCGTTTTGGCGGATTGCCCGCCAAGTCGCCGCTTCAATCGAAAAATCGAGCCGCGCCGCGAAACGCACCGCGCGCAGCATCCGCAGGTGGTCTTCCTCGAAACGCTGGCTGGCGTCGCCGATCGCGCGAATCAAGCCGGCGCGCAGGTCACGCACTCCACCCACCAGATCGATAACGCGACCGCTTTGAGGATCGAAATACATCCCACCGATGGTAAAGTCGCGACGCCGGACGTCCTCATCAATGGTGCCGAAGCGAACGGCGGACGGCCGGCGGCCGTCGAGATAGGGCGCGTCGGCGCGAAAAGTAGCGACCTCGAAGCGATCGCCCGCGACCATCACGATGATCACGCCGAAACGCGCACCGACTGCGACCGTGTTGTCGAACAATCGTTGCACCATCTCGGGCCGCGCGTTGGTCGCGATATCATAATCCTTGGCCGCCACTCCCAGGATACGATCGCGCACGCATCCGCCCGCCAAATAGGCAACGAATCCCGTTTCGTTCAGCTTGCGAATAATCGCCAACGCGCGCGCTTCCTTATCGCCGCTCATAACCACAATGGAAACTAATCTAGCCGCATAGGCAACCGGCTTGCCACCACCGTGTTCAGTAGAATGAGGCCCGGAAGTCGCTTGGTGGATAGCTCTTCGGTAAGTGGAGGAGGCCAGCGTATTAGCCCTCGGCGGACGCCCGTTCGGCATCGTGATGCCTCGCGCTTCATGAACCAGCGTCTGGCGTCTAACGTTGGCGGAAAGCAGCACCTGCCTGAACATCATTTGACGCCATCGCCGCGAAATGCTAACGATTTCGGACCAGAAACTCGCCGATGCGGGGAGGTAAAATGGCGCTTAAACGTCTCAGCTTCTGGAACCTGGCAGCCGTTTTAGTGTTGGGCGGCGCCGTCGTCGGTTTCACTGCAAGTCCAGGGTTAGCGGCTCACTTGGGGCCGAGTGGCCGTGTGGTGTCCGGAAAATTGTATTTCCGCCAGTACTGTGCGCAATGTCACGGCATGAATGCCACAGGCGACGGACCGGTGGCCGCGGCGCTCAAAAAGAAGCCGGCCAACCTGACGATGCTGTCGAAGAACAATGGTGGCGTATTCCCGGAGGAGAAAGTGCGTGACTTCATCAACGGCACCAAAACCGCCGCCGCTCATGGCAGCCGCGAGATGCCGATCTGGGGCTATGCCTTCATGTGGCGGCAAGGCGCGCACGCCGCTTCCGGAGCTCCGCCGCTGACCAAGGAACAGGTCGACGCGAAGATCAATTTGCTGGTCAACTACGTCAAGAGCATCCAGGTCCAATAACTCGCGCCAGGATTGCCGCGGATTCTGGCCTGAAGACCTCGATTTGGCGAGGTAGTCGTTTCACAACGAGGGCGCCGTTTCACCCGAGACGGCGCCTTCTCGTCGTCACCACCTCGTTGCTTTAGAAGATGCTCAGCCAAACATGCGTTCGGCTGCGGCGAGAACCTCGCGCACTTCAAGCGCTTGCAGCGGGTCTCGCCGGAGTACTTCGACCTTGCCGAGTGGCCGCCATCGATGCGGCTCGGTCGGGCCGAATAGCACCAATCCCGGTGCGCCCGCGATAGAGGCCAGATGTGAAATGCCGGAGTCGTTGCCGATAAAGCCGTAGGACAGACTGGCGAGTGCGGCCACTTCGCCAAGTTCGTGGCCGGCCAGCGTCACAAAGCCGCAAGTATTGAACCGTGCTGACGCTGCCTCCTCGGCCGGGCCGAGTAGAAATACCGGCATGATGCGTGAGGCGAGTCGTTGCGCGAGTGAGACGTAGTTTGCGGCCGGCCAGTTCTTCACCTGACTGCCACTACCGGGCAAGAGCAAAATAAATTTGTGCGGTTCGAGCGCTGAGCGGGCCAGCGTGCGATGGGCCGCTTGAAAATCACCAGACTTCAGATGCAGGTCGACGTGCGGCGACGATGAGGCAGTGTCACCCAGCGCACGCATGTAAGATACGGAGATGTGCGCGTTATCTGCGGGACGAAAAGGATGAAAGTTGACCCGGCCGCGCGCAAGCCGCGTTAAAGTGATTTTGACCTCCGCGTTGGCGAAAGCAAAAAATGAATGGATGCGCACAAAACCACTGAAAAATTCCGCGCCGGCGGTGTCCGCCGATCCTGAGAAAAGCGCCGCGACCTCACGCCTGTCGATGGAGTGCCCTTGGGCCACATCCAGACGGTCGACGGCGAAGCGCGCCAACTCTTCGCGCGCCATCAACTCGAGCGCGGCCCCACGATGGCGCCGCGCCAACATTTGCAAGGCCGGAGCGAAACAGATGAGGTCGCCCAAAGCGCCTGGGAAAATCACCAGGACGCGGTCGTGAGTGTGCGTGCCCATCGCCACGCGACTCTAGCGCAAACCGCGCCGCAGCGCGTACCAGGCGGAATCGCTCAACTGTCGCAAAGTGGAGGTCGATACGGCTAAAATCAGCTTATGCCGATAAGTGTGGCGCATTCATCGCTCGAACTCATTGGCCATACGCCGGTCGTGCGGCTCAACCGCATGTGCTCCAAAGCGGATGCCGAGGTTTGGGCCAAGCTCGAAAACTACAACCCTGGCGGCAGCGTCAAGGATCGGATCTGCCTCGCCATGATCGAGCGCGCTGAAGACGAAGGCCGCATCAAACCCGGCGACACGGTAGTCGAACCGACCTCGGGCAACACTGGCATCGGGCTGGCTTTGGTATGTGCGGTCAAGGGGTACAAACTTATTCTCACGATGCCTGACACGATGAGCGAGGAGCGGCGTTCGCTGCTGGCGGCATACGGCGCCAAGCTGGTGCTCACCCCCGACACTCGCGGCATGCATGGCGCGATCGCCAAGGCCGAAGAGCTGGTGCGTGACAATCCGGGCTATTATATGCCGCAGCAATTCAGCAATCCGGCTAACCCTGAGGTTCATTACCGGGCAACCGGATCCGAGCTGCTGGAACAGTTCGAGCGTATTGACGCCTTTATCGCCGGCGTTGGAACCGGGGGAACGATCACCGGCACTGGCCGCTATTTGCGCGAGCATCTCAAGCGGACTCCCTTGATTGTCGCGGTAGAGCCGAAGAATTCACCGGTGCTGTCGGGAGGCGAACCGGGTTTTCATAAAATCCAGGGAATTGGTGCGGGTTTTATTCCCGAAAATCTGGATACCAACGTTTATGACGAAGTCATCGCGATCAGCGACGAGGATGCAACCTTGTATTCACGTCGATTGGCACGCGAGGAGGGCTTGCTGGTGGGGATCTCGTCGGGGGCGAATTGTTGCGCCGCCTTGCAAATCGCCAGCCGGCTCGGACGCGGTAAGATAGTGGTGGTGGTTTTCTGTGATACCGGCGAGCGTTATCTCACCACCGATTTGTTTCAGGCGGAAGGCATCTGATGTTGGAGACGAATTCGCTGGAGAACAGGCTTGCGCGTCTGCGCGCGATTTTCAACCCGATGCCGGCCGTGATAGTCGCATTTTCGGGCGGCGTCGATTCGAGCTTCGTGCTGGCGGTAGCGCGGAAAACGTTGGGCGAGCGCGTACTCGCACTCACCACCACCTCGCCGACGATGCCCGATGAGGACCGGCGTTCCGCGATCGCGATTGCGGCGCGGCTCGGTGCGCGACACCTGATC
>JBOHWM010000356.1:0-3606 GCA_050736555.1 Binataceae bacterium (SeqCode) | reverse complement strand
GGTTATCAAGGTCGAATTCGCGCCCAAGGGCGATCCGACCCGCGCCTTCCCGATTATCCGCGAAGGGCGCAGCGGTTATTTCGTGCAACACAATCGCGGCAAGCAAAGCCTTTGCATCGACCTGAAGAAGCCGGAGGCGGCCGCGCTGATTGCCGAATTGATCCGCAAAGTGGACGTGCTGGTGCAGAATTACGCACCCGGTGTAATCGCCCGCATGGGTTTCAGCTATGACGCGGTCAGCACCATCAATCCGCGCATCGTGATGTGCTCGATTTCCGGTTTCGGCCAGACCGGACCGCTCGCCCATCTGACCGGCTATGACGGCTGTGGCCAGGCGATTTCTGGGTTCACCTCGATGTGCGGAGAGCCGGACCAGGCACCCTATGCCCCAATGGTCGCTCTGGGCGACGTCAGCACCGGCGCGCATGCGATGGGCGCGGTCGCTTGTGCGCTGCTCTATCGCGAACGTACCGGCAAGGGGCAGCATCTCGACATCTCGCTGCTCGACGCCTATTTCCACTACCAGGAGGCGGCGGTCCAGATGGCGAGCCTGAGTGGCGGCGAGGTCCAACCCACACGTTCGGGCCGGCATGCCTATTACGCGGCTCCCGCGGGCATTTTCAAGAGCCGCGACGGCCACCTGATAATCGCGGCGATCGATCATCAATGGACCGCACTGTGCAATGCGATGGGGCGGCCGGAGTTGGTGCACGACTCGCGCTTCGAGAACAACGCGGCGCGCGTTAATCATTTGCAGGAATTAGTTCCGGAGATTGAAAGCTGGCTCGCGTCGGTGAGCGATCAGAAGGCGATGGAACTGCTCGACAGCTATCGCGTTCCGTTCGCGCCGGTCCTGTCGGTGCGCGACGCGATGAACCATCCGCATCTGCGCGAGCGCGGAACTGTGCGCAAGGTGCGCGATCGCGTTTTAGGCGAATTTGATCTGCCCGGTTTCGCGCTCAGATTTTCGGAATTCGAGACCCCGCTGACCCTCGATGCGCCATTTCTGGGCGAGCATAATCGCGCGGTGCTCATGCGTTATCTCGGCTTCACTGCGGACGCGATCGAGGGCATGGAGCGGCGCGGAATTCTCCATAGCGGCTCACGATGAGCCGGTGCATTGATTAATCGAGGTTCCAAAGATTTGCGGAAAATTCAGGAGGGTCTGCCTATGCTGCGCGCGCACGTCAACGGGGTTGAACTTGCCTATGAATTGCGAGGCGGCGGCACGCCCTTGGTGATGATCCACGGTGCGCAGGGTGATCAGTCCATGTTCGATGGCATGGCGGTCTCGTTTGCGAACCAGTTTCATGTGCTGACCTTCGACCAACGCGGCTCGGGTCTAAGCGATAAACCAGATATGGACTACAGCATCGGCCTGTTGGCGGACGATACGGCCGCCGTGATGGATCACGTCGGCTTCTCGGACGCGCATATAATCGGCGTCTCGATGGGCGGCACGATCGCGCAAGAGCTGGCCCTGCGCCATCAATCAAAGGTTCGCGCGCTCGTGCTGGGATGCACCACGCCGGGCGGATCCAAAGCCGTTCGCATCGGTGGCAACGCCTTCAGCGCCGCATATTCGACGGGTGCGATGTCGGCGGAGGAGCGCGGCCGTGCGTTAGCCGAGGCGGCGTTCACCAAGGGCTATATCGAGCAACATCCGGAAATCATTCCGGCGATGATCGAAGCGCGTCGCCGCAGACCCCTCGATCCGGTCGCGCTTGAGCACCGAATAAAGGCGATTTTGCGGCATGACGCCTACGATCGCCTTGCGCAAATCAGTTGTCCTACGCTGGTTATTACGGGGCGCGAAGATGCGCTCGTGGCGTGGCAAAACTCGCGGATTCTGGCGGAGCGTATTCCCGGCGCGCAACTGGTCGTAATCGAAGCCGTGGGGCATTGTTTCTGGCTGGAGCAGCCCGCGCAGGCATACGAGGCCATTTCGCGCTTTCTCGCCTCGGCCAACGAAAAGACGCAGCACCTTGGATGAGGTGCAAAACTGTCATCCCGTTCACGTTTCAAAAGGTGAACCTTTCATGATTAAGCTCATTATCTGTGCAACCCGCCGAGCCGATATTAGCCGCGAGGAATTCGATTCGTATTGGCGCGAGAAGCATGGCCCGTTGGTCAACAGTGTCGCCGAATTCGCCCGCCACGTGCGGAAATATGTTCAGTGCCATCTGGTCGAAGGCGCAACGCCCTTCGGCATCGCTGGTCCCTACGACGGCATCGCGGAACTCTGGTTCGACAGCGTGGAAGAGGCTGCGAAGGCCTTCAGCGAGCCAAAGTATCTGGAGATAATTCGGCCGGATGAATTGAAGTTCATCGATCCGCGCAAATGTATTTCCTTCGTGACCGAAGAACTTCAGGTGATCTGAGGTTTTTGCGAATTTTTCAGACGAAAAATCCGATGCTTCATTTTTTCCCATCCCATGTGCAACATCAGACAGTGGTGACTGGTACGCAAAGAAGAATTGCCACAGGGCGGCCCGCGGTTCATGCCATACCGTCCGCGCGCGTCAGATCTTTGTCATGATCTCGTCATGGAAGCGGACCAGTTCATCCTCATTCAGCGCACGCAGCGGAAGTCCCGCCAAAGTGCGTTCGACTCCCAATTCGGCCAATCGCCTGACCTCATCGAGCGTCAGCGGATGGCCGGTTCTGAAACTTAGCGTAATCTCGACCGTCCTGGTTCGCGGGAACGCCTTTTCCTGCTCGCGTAATCGCTCGATTAGCGAGCGCGCCTCGTCAAAGGCCTTCGCAATCCCGTACCATCCGTCGCCGTAGCGCGCCGCGCGTTTTAGCGCCAAGTCACTGGTGCCGCCGACGACGATCGGCGGATACGGTTTCTGGATAGGTTTGGGGCTGAACTTGACCCCCTCGACACTCACAGTTTTGCCGTGATAAACGGGGTCGTCCTGCGTCCACAGCGTCTTCATCAGTTCGATATATTCACGCGTGCGCAAGGCGCGATCCTTGAAGGCGGCGCCGACCACCGCGAATTCTTCCGCCCACCATCCGATGCCGATGCCGAAGATCACCCGGCCGTTGCTGAGCACGTCGAGCGAGGCGACCGCCTTTGCGGTGGTGATGTGATTTCTGATCGGGACGACAAAGATTCCGGTCGCAAGCTTGATCGTGCGCGTCACCGCGGCCGCGTATGCGAGCGCGAGCATCGGGTCATGGAACGGCACATCGGCGGGTGCCGGAAAGCTGCCGTCAACGGAGTAGGGATACTTCGATTGCGACTTGACCGGCATGATGATGTGCTCGCCGATCCAGGCCGACTCCATCCCAACCTCCTCGGCCTTGCGGATATTGGCCGCGAGCCGCTCGGGACGGACACTGGTGATGAAGGTTCCGAATTTCATTGCATCGCTCCTGCTGATGGTTTGACCTGACGCTCCCAAGCTTAGTCACAGGCATGCCGCACGTACACTTGCGCAATGATAATGATTCACGCCGCGCGTGTTGCTTTACTTCACCGTCGATATTGAAGCCGCCGCCCGACATCCACTTTTTATTGTAGCCGAGACGTATCCGGGCTATGGTCGCGACATCCTGAGTGCACTAGCGCGGCCGAAGGCGAAGCGAGCAGGCGAG
>JBOHWM010000355.1:0-3327 GCA_050736555.1 Binataceae bacterium (SeqCode) | reverse complement strand
GTCATCTGCACCAACGGCCGTACCGTGATTCCCGGCGTCTTCATATTCACCAGCAGGTAGCTGATGCCTTTATGCTTGGGCGCGTCGACGTCGGTGCGCGTCAGCAGAAAAATCCAGTCCGCGTGCTGGGCCGCCGAGGTCCAGATTTTCGAGCCGTTGACCACGAAATCGTCGCCGTCTTCGACCGCGCGGGTCTGCAACGAAGCCAGGTCCGAGCCCGAGTTGGGTTCCGAATAACCTTGGCACCAGATTTCCTCCGCCGTCAGGATTTTCGGTATGAAGCGCCGCTTCTGCTCCTCAGTGCCCCAATGAATAAGTGTCGGACCGAGCAGCGAAATGCCGAAGCCGGTAAACGGCACGGCTGTACCGGCGTGCTCCAACTCGTCTTGATAGATGATGCTTTGAAGCAGGCTGGCGCCGCGCCCGCCGCATTCCTTGGGCCAGCTTATCGCGACCCAGCCGCCTTCGTTGAGCTTGCGATGCCATCGGATGCGGGCGTCCCAATCGTCCTGAGTTTCGTCGGCGAGCGGTTCGCGCAACGGTATCGTGTAATGCTCGTTGGCTTTGAGCCAAGCGCGAAAATCGTTACGAAATTTTTCATCTTCGGGACTGAAATTGAAATCCATGGCCGCACTTTCCCTCATTCGCAGACTCGCCTGCTCGCTCCGTTCGCGGACTCACTCCGCTGATGACCTCATGGTAACAAAGCTCGGACGCTTCCGCCTATCCTCATTTTTCTCCATATCGCACCTGGCACCAAATCCTTCCATGACATAGCGCATCTTGAACCAAGCGCATAAGGCCTTTTCACTCCGATTGCGCCGGTCTGGCATAGCGGCTGCCGCCCTTAACGGATCGGGACGTATTCGCCACGCGACGCGCATGGTCTTGCGAAAATAATCCGCGGCGGCGGATGCACCCTCCTCAGTTGCGATTCTCCTCAAGGTTCCTATGGATAACGCCGGTTGGGGCATCGGCGGAGCGTCAGGGATTTGCTATCAGGGCGGCGGCGGGTGGGAGAGATCGCGGCGCGAACGTCATCACCAGCATCCGCATAAAAGTGTCTCCACGTGGCCGCTTTCCTAGTTCATGTGGAAACGGGTAGTAGACCTGGCTCGCGACGCCGCGAAGACGTTCGATCAGCGGCTTGAGCACCGCATACGAACCGGTTACGCCGACTGCGATTCGCCCATTTTTCCAGGGACCGAGATAGAGCCCGTTGTGCGTGCGCACGCTCCCGTCCGCGTGCGCGCCGATTGGCACACGGCCTGGCGGCAACAGCCCGAGCCGCTCGACGGCGATCGGTGTGAGTTTGTGCGGATCGCCGCCATTCGCGAGATATTTTTGCGCGGCGACGACCAATTCCTTGAGACGGGCCGCCGTGGCCACTCGTTGCATCTGGAACGCGCTCGCGGCGCGCCATTGATTGAGCGTCGCCGGCGCGGGGCGATAGACGGTGATACCGCCGAAATCGCGCGGCGATGGATCAAGCGAATCCAGCAACGGCACCCACAGGTTCCGCTCCGAATCCGCGACCAGCACCGCTGAAACATCATGGGCCGCCATGAAGGCCTTCAACTGCATCGCCCCATCGGGGAGCGAGGTGTCGCTCCACAACGCGTCGACAATCGGCCAGCTTTCGAAGGCGCGCGGGGTAATACTGGTCCATCCGCCAGCCATGCGAAAGTACATATGCGTCTCGGCTTGCCACAGCATGCTGTTGCCGCTGGCGCCGTATGGCAACACGATCACGTTTTCATCGCGCGCAAGTTGATTGCGATAAAGCCCGGAAGTAAAAAACGCCGGCGTATTGGCGGCACGCGTCCAGAATCCAGCTGACAAATTTGGCAGCATCGAAGCCGCGATCAGAACTATTCCCGCGATCCTGACCCACAAATTTGGCCCGCGATCCGACAGCCACTGCGCCAGCACGACGGCGAGCGCGAGAAAAGCAAACAGCATAAAGCGGGCGGGCAGCGCATTATCAATCAGCGGCACGTGCCCGGCGATCTTCCAGGGCAATCCGAATAGCACCCAGCCGTCGAGATGCAGTCGCGGACCAAGTGCGGCGATAAGCGTCACGATGAGGAAAACGATCAGCGCCTTGCTCGCCCTGGTATGGCGGCGCAGGTAGAGAAAGGCCGCTGCCACCGCCATCAACGGCAGGCCGATGTAGCCGCCGGTTTCGATCAGCGCGCCGGGGAAATGACGCGCCATATTTTTAAAGATGCCCAGGGTGCCGAGTTGATTCACCGTCGTGGGAATGAACAGGTTCAGAAGGTCAGTGGAATACGCTTTCGGTGAATTTATCGGAACGCGCGGAAATCCGGGCTGAAAGAAATAATATAGGTACGGCATCATGAGCACGGCCACGATCGCGTAGGAACATACCAGCGGTAATATCAAGCCGCGGATACGTATGCGGGTCTGGCTATCCGCGAAGCCATGGCCAATTAGCAGGGCGCAGCCGCCGAACAGGCTCATGGTGGCAAAAAGCTCCAGCTCAAAACCAGCTTCGGCAATCAGAACCAGCGCCAACGCAATCACGAACGCGCGTATGCCAATGCGCTGACGCAAGCGCCGGAGCATCAGCCAGGCGGCAAGCGCAACCGGGAAGACCAGCGCCAGCACCACGTGTGCGCGGAGTTCCGCCAACATGTAGGCCGAGAAGCCGAATAGGTAGCCACCCGCGAGCGCGGGCCAGTACTCCGCGCCCGCTTCGCGGCAGAGCAAAAACGCCGCCCATCCCGCCAACGCCGGAGAGAGAAGGCATAGCACGTTGTACGCGGCGACCGGTCCGAAATGCCACGTGAGTGGTGCCATCAGCAGGCTTGCCAGCGGCATGCTCGTGGTCCACGTCAGGTTGAAACCCGACGGCGCCCACACGGCCTGCGTGATGAATGGATTAAGCCGATTCAGCAGCGCATGAGGCCACCACACCATCGACCACATGTACACCGACGGGTCGGCGGTTCGCCCGATATAAATCCTGGATGGATCGTTAAGCGCGCGCGCGAAAAACAAAATCGCCAGGGCGAGATAGATGGCGAAGCTGAATAGGCCGAAGCGATCTTGCCATGCTGACTCGCGCGGCAAAGCAGCGGAGGGTTTGCCGTAATTCCGGTCCGCGCTTAGGAGGCCCATCGGCGACAGGTTAGACTTCCAGCGCCAAGCGGCCAAGCGCCTCATTCATGAGTGAGTAATCGTGGGCGCGCGACACCCTTAGGAAACCCTGTGCACGAGTATGCTTCTGCCATTCTGAGGGATGACAGATAAAGACCCATCAATCACGGTCGATTTGCTGAACGCAAAAAGACTCCAACTGTC
>JBOHWM010000354.1:0-2188 GCA_050736555.1 Binataceae bacterium (SeqCode) | reverse complement strand
TAATGGACCTGATAGGTCCACTAATCAAATTATGGAGTTTTTGTCAATGAAAATCGCCACCTTACCGCTTGGTCAAGCGCGATAGAGGCAGGCGCCATTCTAATTTGAGGAGAGCTTAACGATCAGGCCGGCTACTGTTTGCGCGGCTTCAGTTCGATTCGGCGCTCGTGGGTCCAATCCTCAAAGCCGAGCTTGTACCATGCCGAAGATCCGAGCCAGTTGCGGTGGAACACCATCAGGGTGACCACGGTGACGTCCTTGTCGCGAAACCAATCATACGCCATCTCGAGCATCGGTTTCATCAGCCCCTTGCCGCGCCAACCCTCGTCGAGGTAGGCGTGATTAATCCAGCCCCTGACGCGCGGGAGATAGCCTTCCCGATCGCGGCGCAGTCGTGCCCACAGATAGCCGGCCAGGCGGCCATCGCCGTGGTCCGCGACCCACAGCGCGTGATGATCGCGGTGAAGCACCACCTTGAGCCAGTTTGGAGCCTTCCGGATTTCGTCCCAGTCGAAGCGAGCGCGCTGGTCGAGCGCCTCATGATAGGCGGCGATGGCGGCCACCAGGCGTGCCAGCTCCGCTATATCCTCGTCACGCGCCCGTCTCAATTCGATGCTCATCACGTCCTCGCTTCCTGTAATCCTGCCCGTCTACTCGGCTAGCACACTATCCGCAAGCGCACAGGCATATTTTTGCTAATGCGGCAGTCACCGGAATCGTGCTAGAAGGAACCTCAAACTTATGCCCGGCGCGAGTCGCGAAAGCGGCGAGGGCGCGACTACAGTTAGCGATCGGGCGGATCACGCGCCTTCGAGCTGTGGTCTGGCCGCAGACTTCGATGATTCGAATCCGGGCAATTGGCTCCTTCGGTATGGGGACATTGGGGATGGCATGAACGATGGCTGATGCGAATGGCGTTAATTCAGGCAAAGCAGGCGCCTTCATCCTGCGGTTTCGGGTTCCTATTGGCGCGGTTTTGGTGATCGTCACGTTGTTCCTGGCTTATTGGGCGGCCCACGTACCGATTGCCACCCATTTCGAGGATTTCTTTCCCGCCAACCATCCGAACACGCTGCTGTATCGCAAATATCGGCGCAAATACGGCGGAGCGCAAACCTTGGTGCTGATGCTGCGCCTCAAGCATGGCGACATTTTCAACTTCAAGACCCTGCAAACGATTCAGGACATGAACACCGAGGTGAACGCGCTGCCCGGGGTCAATCACAACGAGGTGTTTTCGCTGGCTTCCTATCGTGTCGCCTATGCGCGTGCGTTGCCGGGCGAACTGGCCTCATCGCCCTTCATGTATCCGAAGGTGCCGCAGACTGAACAACAGCTCAAAGATTTAAAGCAAACCGTGCTGGCCCATCACGGTCAACTCGCTGGTTACGTTACGCCCGACGATAAGGGGGCGTTGGTTATCGCCAGCTTCAATGAGGAAGGCCTCGACTACGGCGCGTTGTTCAACGACGTGCAAAACATCATCAAAAAACACCAGGACGCCAACACCCGCATCTATGCCAGTGGCCCGGCGATGTTTTCCGCCTGGGGTTATCATTACCTGCCGCGCATCGCGCTGATTTTCTTAGTGTCGATCGTGCTGATGCTGCTGATTCTGTTCTTCACGCTGGGCCGGCGCACCGGATGGTGGGCACCAATTCTAACCGGCATTTGCTCGGCGATTTGGGGCCTCGGCTTCATGAGCTTGATGCGCTTCAACTTTGACCCCGTGATGCTGGTCATCCCCTTCATCCTGACCGCGTGCGACTTGAGTCACGGCATCCAATGGCATGGCCGTTATTACGAGGAACTCGATCGCGTCGGGGATAAGATGGCGGCCTGTGCGAGCACGGCCAACCGCATGATGGCGCCGGGCGTGTTGGCGGTGCTTGCCAACGTCGCGGGAATCGTGTTCCTCGCATGCGGTGACATTCCCGCGCTCAGGCAAATCGGATTTGGCGGAGCGGTATGGCTCGGCGCGAGTGTCGCGATGGTCTTCGTGTTCCAGCCGATCCTGATGAGTTATCTGGCACGTCCGGAAGTGCGTGAACATAGCTGGTTCTGGCGCACACGCGATCCCAATCGGAAATCCAGCTATCGCTCGGCCGGCGAATGGTTGACAGCGCTGCCGCTAGGACCGGGCGCGTTGCGGATCGGGCTGATTGCCGGCGGCGTCGTCCTGCTGATT
>JBOHWM010000353.1:0-3396 GCA_050736555.1 Binataceae bacterium (SeqCode) | reverse complement strand
GTAGAGGCAATTAAGACAGTGGTTGGTGCGCGGCTGCGCTTATTCAACTCAGCGCGCGAGCGATACTAACTAAGCCTGCATCAGTCATTCCGCTGCTCCGTGAACTATTCCATGTGCCTCCAAGTTCGACAGCAAAAAGTGGAAGTAGAGTAGCCCCTCGTACGGATGCCAGCCCGCGAGGAGCCGGCGCGCACGATCATAACTGGGGATTTTCCGCAGGCCCAACCAGCGATGTAGATTCTTTTGGCCTGCGACGTCATCCGCCGGAAAGACGTTGAGCCGGCCGAGTCCGCGTAACATGACGTATTCGGCGCTCCATCGGCCAATTCCACGCAATGACAGAAGCCGCGTGAAAACCGCCGCATCATCGAGCGGTTCGAGCTCCCCAAAGTGATCCTGATCGGCAACAAAACGTTCAGCAATATTTATCAATGCGTGAGTCTTACGCTGGCTGAAGCCGATTTTGTGCAGTTCGGAAGGGTCGGCCGCGGCCAGTTGCCGCGGTGACGGAAGTATGGCTGGTGACCACGAGCCGATGCCAGCGGCACCACTTTCCTTTCCTTGCGTGCGGGCCAGCCGGTTTAAGATAATTAAACCAACGGTGAGGCTGAGTTGCTGACAGGCGACAGCATTCGTGATTGCCTCGAACGCGGTCGGAAAGCGTGGCGGCCGGAACCCGGCGAAGCGCTTCACCATAGGGCCTATCTTGGCGTCGCGCCGAGCTATTTCATAAAAGGCCGTAAGATCGACTCGCAGGCCTAGCGTTCTATCCAGTAGTCCGCGCAGCGCGTCCTCGTGGCTGCCCAAGGGCTTTTTCGACGCGGCGGTAATTTCAAGCCGGGGTTTATCAACCGCTCCGACTTGGCGGACGGACACCGCTACCGCGGACCGCGCCGGGAAAAATGTGCGGCGGTAGAAGGTACCGTCCCACAGATCGATTTCATTCTCGGGCCGCCGCCGCAACGCCCAGGCTGTCAGATCCAGTCTGAACGGCGCAGCCGGAGTGAGGTGGAACACAAGTTCAGGCAAATTACGATTCCTCGAGATCGCTCAGTGAAATTAAGCCCTGTCGAACGGTGTCACGGATGTCCGGCTAAACCGGGCAGGAGCTGAGCCAGTCCGCTGGCGATAAACTCCACCGCGACCGCCGCCAGAATCAGACCGAGCAATCGGGTTACGACGTTAATTCCGGTCGCCCCCAAAAGACGTTTGATTGGATCCGCCAGCAGTAAAGCAAGCCATACGGATAACGCGATAATCACACTTATAATGACGAGCGCAAGCGTGTCGAGCCAGGTAGTCGCCTGATGAGCATAGATGATAATCGTGCTGATCGCGCCGGGCCCGGCGATTAAAGGTATGGCCAATGGTACGACACCTATGTCCTCCTTGATCGCTGCCTCATTGGCCTCTTCCGGAGCATGACGCGCGCGGCTGTGACGGGCCTGCAGCATGGCGATAGCCATGAGCATGATGAGAATTCCTCCAGCTACGCGGAACGAGGCGATACTGATCCCAAAAAATTGAAGCAGTGGCTGCCCGAGGAATAACGACGCCAATAAAACTACTGCGACGCTTAGAGCCGCAACCCTGGTGATCCGCCTTCGATCGCGCGCCGCGTGGCTTTCAGTCAGGCTGATGAAGATCGGAATGGCACCGATCGGATCCGCGATGACAAACAGCGAGATGGTGATTTGCAGATAGGATCGCCAGTTGTGCATGCGCCCGTTCCTCGATCGTGAAGCCTTTTCTTTCCCGATCATCAATACGGTATTTTAGATACATCTTATAGTGGCGCCGTGCTCCGTGCGCGGCTGAGCAGGCTATATTGACGAGACCCGGCCTTCGCCAAGGCGGCCGGAACAGCAAAAGGAGGTTTGACATGGCGTTCAATATTACGCGCCGGGAGTTATTGCGCGCGCTCGGTGCGGGCGCGGCGCTTTTGGGGGTGGGAACCACCGGCGCCATCGCTGCGGAAACCGATTCAAACAGCACCCACGCCTCCATTCCCGCGACGCCCGATGCCGTTTCCGCCGCACAAGGCCGCGGAGTGGTGGCCGACCCCGTCAAAATCCCGCCCCCGATCAAGCGAGACCACACTATCCACCAGGAGATCGCGCTCGAAGCGCTCGAGGTGGAAAGCGAGATCGAACCCGGTGCCAAATTCGCTTACATGACCTTCAACGGCCAGGTGCCCGGGCCGATGCTCCGCGTGCGCCAGGGTGATACCGTCACGCTAACACTGCGCAACAATATTCACAGCACCACCTGGCATTCGATTGATCTGCACGCGGTCTATGGGCCCGGCGGCGGCGCGGACCTCCTGACCGTGCTACCTGGCCAGAGCAAGACCGTCACCTTCAAGACGATGTATCCGGGCGCTTTCATCTATCACTGTGCGGTGCCTGGTGAGATGGATATTCACATAGCGCGCGGAATGTTCGGCATGATCGTGGTTGAACCCGAGCAGGGGCTGCCCCGCGTTGATCACGAATTCTACATCGGCCAGAACGAGACCTACACCAAGCAACGGCCCGGCAGTCCGCCTGGAACCCGCGAATTCGACGCCGAACGTTTGCTCAACGAAACCGCGACTTATGTGATTTTTAACGGTGCCTACAACGCGCTGACCAGCAAGCGGTTTGGCGCTATGCGAGCGAAGGTGGGAGAGACTGTGCGGGTGTTCATGGTCAATGGCGGGCCGAACCTGCTCTCGAGCCTGCATCCCATTGGCAATATCTGGTTACGCGCGTGGATCATGGGCGCGTTCGCGATGCCGCCGATGCGCTTTTTGCAGAGCGTTCCGGTACCGCCCGGCAACGCTATCGTGGGCGACCTGGAACTGCCGGTTCCGCAGACCATCAAAATCGTCGACCATGCCATGACTCGCGCGCTGAGCAAGGGCGCGATGGCCGAAATCGAAGTGACTGGCCCGCCCAACCCCGCCGTGTTCAAAGCGTGAACCGGATGACCCTTGCGGGTTGATCAACCACGCGCACGTTGTAGCGCGTGCGAGAACGGGCGTTGTCGCACGCACGCGAGGGATTTGGCTGTCACTAACCGGTGTCCATGGCACACAAATTCCCAGATTGATGTGTGGTTCGCGACGGACTGTTCCACTTCGAAGGGTCGCGGGTAGGCGCCTAACCTGAGATCCTCACCTCCATCCACGAGACGGATGGGCCACAACAACCAACTTGGGAATTCGGAATAATAAAAATGGAAGTTCGGAAATTCAGATCATTGAGCTCCGGTCCGCGGCGCCGCGGTCTGAATGTTGATGCGTGGCTTTTATAATCGCAGGCAAGCTTCGGCTGCTAAATGGAAAATTCGCTCGCGTGCGGCGTGCCGATTCCATCCTCGTGGCGCCCACTTTCTGCCCGCCAGGCTGTCTCC
>JBOHWM010000352.1:0-2647 GCA_050736555.1 Binataceae bacterium (SeqCode) | reverse complement strand
TGCTCACTTAGCCGCATCACCAGCGCCTCGCGCGCGTGCAAATCCTTCACGGCCAGTTCATGCAGCCGCCGCTGACTGGAGAGCGCATACTCGGCCTGACGCTCCGTCGCTAAGGTCGCAATTTGCGATTTTCGAAACGCGAGATGCTGCGTAACGTTCTGCTTATCGGCGTCCATCCGCGCTTCAGACCAGGCCTTAACCGCTTCGAGACTGGCCCGCGCCTGAGCATTTCTAATACGCAGCCATTTGATTGGGCCGCTTACGCGAATTACCGGATATCCGCATCTCGGGCAGAACTGCGCGGTGCGCGGACGAAGATATTGACAGAACTTGCATTTTGGGGACATTTTGCCCGCACTCGTCCGGAGTGCGTACTACTGCGGAGACGCGGAAAAGCGAAATCGGAGCCAAGAATTCATTCGGTGCGGCCGAATTCGTGCCTGAGCCGTTCGGCGAATTCCTGATTCATGGCAAAAATCTGATCAATAGCTTCATCCTTCAGCCGCGACGGCCATTCGCGCTGCCCGACCTCTTCCAATCGGCGCGCCGTCTGTTCGCTCAGTTCCATCAAAATCTTCTGGCGTGTGTCGACATTCTTGAGACCCAATTCCGCCATGAAACCAAGATGCTTTTGATTAAGCTGATATAAAAATTGCTCGGCCGCCTGAGTCGCCGCCGCCATACGCATCCGCACCGCCTCTTTCAGTTGATGCTTAAGGTCTTCGAGGCGAGCAACGTGGTACGCTTGCAATTGCTTGGCGGCCAGCCTCCGTTCAAGCTGATGCGCCTTGAATTTCTCGATTATCGACTGTGGTTGCGGCTCCACGATAGTTGGCGGCACAGGCGTCAATGGGGCCGGCACCAGCTCCGCCTCCGTGGCTTTATTTCCGACGTTTTTGCCTTCCAGCTGTTTGCCAAGCCGTTGATTAATATTCGCCCATTTGTCGTTCGCGTCAGACATTGATTTAACCTCCCGAGCGCCGCGCCCACTTCGAACAGGCCGTTATCGGAGTACTCTGCGCTTAGCACAGACTTCGGACGAACTAGAAGGATCGCTTGCCCAAGTCAAATTCGCACGAGCCGGAGCAAACCGCTGCCACATAAAACGGGTGCCGTATCTCGTCCGCACGTTTCATACTAAGATACGCTTTCGCAACGACAGCCGCTGTCTTTCTGTTTCGCACCGGACACCGAGGGGTGGTCTGTCACTCCCGCAGGACCGTGAATAGTGGTGCGGCCATTGCGAGAAATGACGCGCGCACGTGTCGAAGGGCGTCGGACTTCCGGAGTCGCAAGATTGTTTCCGCGACGAATGGGGGATTCTAAGTGTCTACCGTCGAGCCATCTCTGGATGAGGAACGCTGGCGCAAGTTTCTTACTGAGGGGTATTCGCATCTTCGCGTCATCCGGCCACTATTCAGATCGCTCCCGTCCGCGCCTCGCTGTAAGACTTGTTACGCGCCCTACCGAGGGGCCGGCGGCAAACTGGTTGCGCTGTTTGGCTGTACCCCGTCGCGTAAGAATCCAAATTTCTGCGCGCGCTGCTATGAAGGCCTCGGACCAGGCGGAGCGGAGCTTGATATCGCGGTAATGTTCGCCGATGTCCGCGGCTCGACGCGAATGGGCGAGCAGCTTGGGCCCGCGGCGTTTGCGACGATGCTCAATCGCTTCTATCGCGCCGCCACCGAAGTTCTGGTACGCAACGACGCGCTTATCGACAAGCTTATTGGCGACGAGGTAATGGCGCTTTTCATCCCGGGCGTCTGCGGACCGCATTATCGTCGTCGCGCCGTCGAAACGGCGGTCGCCCTGATGCGCGCCGTCGGTTACGGACCATTGAGTGCGCCATGGATACCGATCGGCGCGGGCGTACATTCAGGGCTTAGTTTTGTCGGCAACGTTGGCGGCGGCGACATCTCGGATTTCACCGCGCTTGGCGATCCAGTCAATACCGCCGCCCGTCTGGCCGCAGTTGCGGCCGGTGGAGAAATTCTGTTGGGCGAACCAGTCTATGCCGCCGCCGCCGAGCAGCTACCGAACCTGGAGCGCCGGACGCTCACGTTGCAGGGAAAAGAAGCGCCATTCGCCGTGCGTGTCTGCTCGCCCTCGCAATTAAAATAGGCATCATGACGCAGCCGCCGGAAGATGGCTGCCGGCAATCTAAACTCTGGCGGCCGGCTCGTGACTCACGCCACCTCTGCGGCCACCCTCGTCAATTCCATAACGCGACAACATCCGGTAAAGAGTTGACCGCGATATTCCGAGCAGACCGGCCGCGCGCCGTCGATTCCCGTCAGTCTCATCGAGCGAACGCAGCAATGTGCGCTTGATCACCTCGTCCAGCAGCAGCGGTTGCTCAGACCGCTCTGCCAGCTTTGCTGAGGCGGTTTTCGCGTTGTCCATTGGCGCAGATTCATTCTTCTCAGCAGTCTCGATTTCCGAGGATTCTGCCAACGCCGTTTCTCCACGGCCCAACACCACGCCCGCACAACGCACAGCCTCCGGCAGCGCGGACAGTTCGATACGGTCGCCCTCGGAGAGCATCACGGCGCTTTGGATGGCGTGGCCGAATTCGCGCACATTGCCGGGCCAATCGTAGCGTTTGAGCGCGGCCAACGCGGCGCCCGCGATATAGCCGATGCGCTTG
>JBOHWM010000351.1:0-2534 GCA_050736555.1 Binataceae bacterium (SeqCode) | reverse complement strand
CGCCAGAGCCGTCCGGTTTTTCGCATCCGTGCCATAGGGGATTCAGTGTAACGAGCAACGCGCGGGCGTGCTTTCATCCGCGCTTCCATTGTTCTTCCAAAAGCGAGGCGGTAACGGTAATCCGGTCAACCATGACCAAAGTGGCACTGGATCGTCATATTGTGGCGTTGGGCGGCGGCGGGTTCTCGATGGAACCTGGAAATCCACTGCTCGATTCATTCGTTCTCTCGCTTACACGCAAAAGCCGGCCGCGAATTGGTTTTCTGCCCACCGCCAGCGGCGACAGCAATGATTACGTCGCGCTCTTCTACCGCACATTTTCAGCGGAAAGATATATACCATCGCATCTTCCCGTTTTTCATGGATCGTTCCCCGATCCATCCACGTGGCTGAACGCGCAGGATGTCATCTATGTCGGCGGCGGCAATACCGCGAGCATGCTCGCGGTCTGGCGCGTGCACGGGATTGACCGCGCCTTGCGCCAGGCGTGGCGGGCGGGAATTGTGCTGTGCGGCGTCAGCGCCGGGGCGATGTGCTGGTTCAATGGCGGCTTGACCGATTCATTTGGTGCGGGGGCGCGACCCTTGCACGACGGACTCGGATTGCTCAAGGGTTTGTTCTGTCCGCATTACAACAATGCCGAACGCCGCAAGGGATTATCCGATTACGTCATGCGTGGCGAACTGTCCAGTACTTACGCGGTGGAAGATGGATGTGCGCTTCATTTCACGGGTTCGCGTTTGACCGAAGCGATTTCGTCGCGGCCCCAAGCGCGTGCCTTTCGCGTCCAACGCCAAAGCGAGCGCTTGATTGAGTCGCCTCTCAAGGTGCGCTTTCTCGGCTCGGCTCCGTAGTATCGCGTCACGTGACCTTGACACTCTCAACCGGTCATGCTGAGAGTCTGTGAATTTGTTGAAGCCACTGAGCAAGTCGTCATCCTGAACGAAGTGAAGGATCTCGCGGCCGCCGTTTTGCGGCCGTGATGGTTCTTTGTCTGAAACGATCCGAGCAAATCGCGCGGTGAAAGAACGCCGCACGGAGACCTTTATCTTAAACGCATCTCGCAGACTCGTTTGCTCGCTCCGGCGGCTTCGCTAGTGCGACACGGCTCGCGTTGCTGGCCGGCTCAGGAGGTATAACGCAACAAACGCTGTGCGGACGGAATTCAGAAAGGCCCGTCAATCTTTGCGAGCCAGGAGTTCGTCGACGCGCGCAATCAGTGGTGTGAAATCGGTGTTGTCCAACAATGCGCTCGCCATCCGCACCGGGTCACCAAAGAAAAAGCGCTCATAAAGTGTCTGGCGTCCGCCGAACGCGCTGCCACATACGTCCCAGGCCAGGCGATAGAGCGCGACGCGCTCGCGCGCCAAGGCGCCGGCGGTCGCGAAGTAGCGCTCGATCTCAGTCGATATTTCGCTGTGCAAGTCGCGCTCGGATGGCGTCGCCATCAGGTTCGAAGAGGAATTGAGCTGGATAATTTCAGCCAGCCGCGGGTAAAGCCGCGGGAAGAGATTGCGCGCGGTATCGAGGGGCGCGCGCGCCGGCATGTACTCGCCCCATTTATCCGGCGCGGCGTCGGCTTCAGCCGCGCGCAGGCAGGCGCGCATGGTCTCCATCGTCATGATCATCTCGGCCAGCCGCTCGCGCACATGCGGCAGGCTCATGGCGTCGCTGACGCGCGCGATTTTGGCGGCGAGTCCCAGCATGAACTCGCTTTTGACCACGTCCTTGACCACCACCTGATGCATCATGTTGACGACCGCGCCGGTGTCGGCATAGAGCGCATTGCAGCGGGCGACATCACCACAGAGGAAAACGCGATTCCACGGCACGGTCACGCGGTTGAAGATCACCACGCAATCCATTTCCTCAAAGCGTGAAGACAATGGCGCGTCGAAATGCGAACGGCCGCGGTCGAAGGCGTCGCGGCAAATAAAGCGCAGGCCCGGCGCGTTGCATTGGATAGCGAAGGCAAGCGCGAATGGTTCGGCTTCCGCACCTTCCTTGAGCACCGTCGAGGGAAACACCAGCAGCTCTTCAGACAACGGGCCCAACGTCGCCAGCATGCGGGCGCCGTCCACGACAATTCCATCAGCGGCGCGCTCAACCAGTCGCAATGCGAGATCGGCGTCGGTCTGGCCGGACCATCCGACGGCACGGCTGGCGCGTGGATTGAGCAGCGTGTGGGTTGCACACCAGTCATGATGGCGTGCGGCGTTGTAATAACTGACGATGTTGTCGCCGTAGCGCGGATCGCTGGCGGCGAAAAAGTCATGTGCCGCCGCCATTGCGGCGATACTGGCGTTGAGGTAATCGGGGGAACGGCCGATCATGCCGTTGCTGTACTCGGCCCATCGCCGGAACATCCGCGAACGCTTGACTATGTCGTCGACGCTATGCGGCTGGATAAATGAGAGGCCCGCGCGATCGCCATCTTCGGTGCGATAGGTCATCGCCTCCGGATGTTCCATCTGCAAATCGTAGAGTGAAGCTATTGAACGGGCGCAGTGCACCAATGCCGGATGAATCGATGG
>JBOHWM010000350.1:0-7496 GCA_050736555.1 Binataceae bacterium (SeqCode) | reverse complement strand
AACCAGGTCTTTTTCGAAGATGTGCGCGTGCCGAAGACCAACCTCGTTGGACAAAAAAACCAGGGCTGGCAGGTCGCCATCACCACACTGATGTTCGAGCGCGCCAGTGGTCATGACCGCGGCCTTGCACGCCAGATTATGGAATTGGCGGAACTGGCCCGGCGTACACCGCGCGATGGCCATCGCGTGTGGGACGACACCGGCGTACGTCAGCAAATCGCGGGGTTTGCGATGGAAGCCGAAGCCATCAAATACACCGGCTATCGTCAACTGACGCGCCAGCTCAAGGGGTTACCGCCCGGTCCGGAGGGTTCGATGATGAAGCTGTGCTCAAGCGAACTGGCGTTGCGAATCGCGACGTACGCGATGGAATTGCTTGGTCCCTATAGCCAGTTCGAGTCTGACGCGGCCTTCGCCATCGACCAGGGCAAATGGTCCCAGCGGATGCTGGCGGCGCGCGGCCCGACGATTTATTCGGGCACCAACCAGATCCAGCACAACATCATCGGCGAGCGCGTGCTGGGCCTGCCCAAGGGTTGAGTGAAGGGCCGAGTACGCCGATCTCTCGCATCGCCGGACTTAATCTCTAACGCGGCTCGCGGACTCGTCATTCTGAAACGCAGATCGCGGATTCGCCTGCTCGCTCCGCATCCGCTTCGTTAGTGCGTTTCGGCTCCGCCTGGCGTGTTCGCTTCGCCTTCAGCTCCGCTGGTGCGCCCGCAATCGAATTATTTGAAGCGTACCTGGCGTTCGGCTTCGGCCTGATCGGCCGTTTCCTTGGCTGGGCGTGACGGCAGGAACCCGTCAGTGTAATCGGTTTCTTCCCAACCGCGATCGTTGGCGTCCCAAACATACGGCAATCGCACAATCGTCCCCGGCCGCTCAATGGTCTCGAAGGCGCGCATCGCGTCGCGCACGATCTGGCGCTGCAGCTCCGGCTGACGAGGCTTACCCGTCTGATGGCCGAGCGGAAAATTCACAAACACCGCGCGCGGCGGATTTACCGATTGAGTAATGTCGAGCGCGGAGGTCATACACAAAGTCGGGATGCCGGCCGCTTCCACCACCCGCGCGATCAGTCCAACGGACTGATGGCATACGGGTCAGGCGGGCACCAGGTAAAACGCATCGACGTGCGCGCGCCGGAGTTCGTCGGCGATTTTAGGTGCCAGTTCGTCGCGCACCCGCCGTGACGAATAGATGCCACCCATGAAGCTGAACGCCGGGTCACTGAGTTCGCCGATAATACCTTCGGCTTCGAGCTCGCGCATACGAGCCAGCGGAAAGACGCAGTTGTAATCCGCCTTCGCATCTTTGGTCGGATAGCCGAAATGCCATACGTCCAAATCCGCCTGTGTGGCATCTTTCGGAATTAAACGGTAGGAAGTATCTTCGCGATGAAAGCGCGGCTGGTCGCGGTAGACTATTCCTCCCGAACTCATCAGCGCGACTTTCGATTGCGCCAACGGTTTTTTGAGCGGCGTCCACGGCGGCGTATCAGTGTTGACCACCCATCGATACGGCGTATACGCGCGATACAGTTCGCGGGTACGCGGAATATACTCAACCGGCATGCCTGAACTCCTCCGACGGCCATTTTGTCGACTATTATTGTGTCGCGGGTTCAGCCTATCACCTGGGCAAAAACACGGCCAGCCGCCCGCTCGCAGAACCCAGGCGAAAAGCGCATCTGGTCTCGTGTCCCATACCTACTCTCGCGATCTCAACAGTCATCCTGAGAGTTTGTGAATTTTTTGGAGCCACTGAGCAAGTCGTCATCCTGGACGAAGTGAAGGATCTCGCGGCCGCCCTTTTTTGCGGCCGTGATGCTTTCGACTTTCACAAAGGGCCAACCGCGCGGCGAAAGCACGCCAATTAATACGCGAGTCAGGCTCAATTCGGTTGTGGAGACGGGCATCCTCGGGTTCATTCCCAGAGGAACATGAACGTCCAGGCCGGGATTTCCCGGATTGATCGCCGGAAAAATGTCCGTGTTCATCTCGATTTGATTACAGGGGCAATGGGCGCTAGGCGTGGAAATCATGGAGGGGATCTGTTAGTGAAAAAACGCATGCGCCTGTTCGCCTTGCGGTAGCAACATTGGATCCAAAAGGCAAAGTGGCGATACTTACCGGCGGCGCACGTATTGGACAGGTCGTCGCTCACGTCCTCGCGCTGCGCGGATGCAGTCTCGCGCTGACCTATCGCGGCTCCCGCGATGCGGCGGAAGCTTCTGCCCAAGCTGCGATCCGCGAGGGAGTGCGTGCGATCACGATCCGAGCCGATGCCACCGACGAAGACCAGATTGTCCGCGCCGTCGAGGAGACCCATCGCGAGCTCGGGCGTATCGACATTCTCCTGAACATGGCGTCGATTTATCTGAGCACGCCCGAACCCAAGGAGGCGGACTGGTCGAATATCATCGATGCCAATACCCGCAGCGCTTTTCTCTTTTCAATCCATGCGGGGCGGATCATGAAACTGGGCGAAAGCGGGGGCCGTATCGTGAACTTCGCGGACTGGCTGCCCGCGAGCGGCCGCCCACGCTACAAGGGATTTGTCCCCTACTATACTTCGAAGGCCGCCGTCGTCGCATTGACCGAAAGCTTGGCGTTGGAACTGGCTCCAGATGTTCTGGTTAATGCCGTGGCACCGGGGCCGATCCTGATGCCCCCGGGCCTCAGCCCTAAAGAGAATGAGGAAGTGATCGATGCCACGCCGCTTCGAAGATGGGGCGGTGCGGCGGAGATCGCGAAGACGGTGTTGTTTTTGGTCGAAAGCGATTTCGTCACTGGTGAATGCATTCGCGTCGACGGCGGGCGCCATTTGTATTGATGGAGTCCATCGCCGAACGCGGCACTTTTGCGAGCGCGACCACGCCGTTGCCGCGGGCGGCCAGAAGCTTTCTCACAGACAAGGCGGCCATCCTTGCCACGCTGCAAGAGTCTGGAATCGAGATATCGGACGTCAGGCATGTTTTCAAACTCGCCTCCGATTGGAGTCGGCGTTTGCTGTCCGAGACCGAAGGCGATCGCTTCGCCGGCTCAGGATGACGGCGGGGAGGGCGCGTAGGTTATTTGCGGAATGACAGAACCATGCTTTTTTGCGGAGCTTCCCTATTTCCACCGAAACGCGGTTTGCGGCGCTCGGTGAAGGCCCGCACGCCCTCGCGGAAATCCTCGCTGCCGTAGACTTCCGCAACCAGGAGGTTCGCGCATGAAAATCGTCTCGGGCCCGGACATGATGGCGCCTCCCGTTTAATGGAAACGGCGGGCGTCATCAGACACCCGCCGCTTTGTTCCACGACTACTATGCCGGGACGCTCAGTTCAGGCACGCAACGCCTCGAGCGAGACCAACGCGTCGCGCGTAGTTCCCGCCGTGTACGGGCGCGAGCCGGGCTTGCGTTCATATGGATCGACGATGCCCAGTTCCTTGCCGATCTCGCGCATCGCGGGCAGCACCTCCTGTCCGAGCAGGCGGATACTGGTCATGCGATCCTCGAAGCTCACCGGGCCTTGGCTCTGAAAGATGCCGAGTACGCCAGGGCGCAACACTTCGAGAATTTTGCGCAGCTTCGGAATCACGGTTTTGGGCGTGCCCGCGATGATCTGCAAGCCCGCGACCGCCTTCGGATAGGACTTGTAGATGGCGGCGCGCGCCTCCTCGAGCGAAATTTCGCCACGAGCCAGCCGCGAGCGCGTACTCTCGCGTTTGGGCGCGTCCGAGGCTTTTTGGAGTTGCTCCGCGCTGACGCCGAGGAAGCCGCCCGAACCGGCCGTCATCGTGCGCGCCAGGCGGCGCGTAGCCTCTTTGGAGTTGTAGCCCGGCGGCAGGGTGTGTTCGGGGCGCGAGAACGCCGCCTGTCCGCCGCCATACAGATGGGCTTTGCCCAGTTCCTCAGCCTTCTCTTCGGTTTCAGCCACCACCACATGCTGCAGGTAGCCGAAATTCTCCGAACCCGCCTGATAACCATGCTTGGCGGCGGTATCGCCGTAAATGTTCCAGAGTTCCGCCGTGACCGGCAACGCGGTGCCAAGTCCAAGGTAGGGATAGCGATGCTCGGCACACCAGACCACCGTTTCGGGGCTGAGCACGCCCGGAATCCACATCGGCGGATGCGGTCGCTGATACGGGCGCACCCACGGATTGATGAAGCGATAATTGAAGTGCTTCCCCTCCCAGCGGAACGGACCGGGCCGCGTCCAAGCCGCGATCACAAGGTCATGCGCCTCGTTGAAGTACTCGCGGTTGTACGCCGGATTGGCGTTGTTGAAGATTTGTTCGCTGCCCGCGCCGCGCACCCATCCAGGCACCAGGCGTCCGCGCGAAATACAATCGATTTCGGCAAGCTCTTCGGCGATGCGCAAGGGATTTTTGAACGTCGGCAAGGGATTGCCGAGCAGCACAATCTTCACCTTCTTGGTGATACGCGCGAGGATCGAGGCCTCGACGTTCATCACCGCGCCCATGCAAAACGGCGTGCCGTGATGCTCATTGAGCATGATGGCATCGAAGCCGACGTCTTCGGCGTAGACCATCTCGTCGAGATATTCGTTGTAGAGTTGCGCGCCGCGTTGCGCGTCGAAAAATTTATTCGAAACGCCAAAATAGCCGCGATTTTTGATCAGCTCGTCTTCGGGTACGTCGCGATACGGGCGCTCCGTGAAATACATCAGGATCATGCGATTGCCTCCGTGCCCTTACACGCGCACCGATTCGTCGCGCGAAGGTGCGCGTTTGAGCGCGTCGAGGTCGACCAGTTGATTGCGCTGGGTGCCCGCCGTGTAGGGCCGTGAACCCGGCTGACGCTGGAACGGATCGACAATGCCAAGCTCCTTGGCGAACTCGCGCATCGCCGGCAGCACCTCTTCGCCCATCAGGCGAATACTGCCGCGGCGCTGTTCGGCGTTGAGTGGCCCCTGCGCCTGGAACATGCCGAAGATCCCCGGCCGCAGCACTTCCATCACCATGCGCAGCTTCGGCAGCACGCTCTTGGGCGTGCCGATGATAAGCTGCAAGCCGGCCTGCGCCTTGCCGTAATTGGCGTAGATCTTCTTCCTGGCCTCTTCCACGCCGACCTCGCCGCGAGCCAGGCGCCCGCGCATGTCGCTATGATGCTGTCCGTCTTTTTTGCCGGACATCTCCTCGAGTTTCTCCGAGGTCACACCCAAAAAGCCATAATCGCTGGCCGATCGCGCAAGCCGCCGCGTCGCTTCCTTCGAGTTGTATCCCGGTGGGAAGGTCCATTCGGGGCGCGAGAAATTCGCCGCGCCACCGCCGAACATCGCGGCCTTGCCTAGCTCTTGCGCCTTTTCCTCGGTCTCGGCCACGAAAATCTGCTGCAGGTAGCCGAAATTCTCGGAACCGGCATTGTAACCTTCCTGCGCGGCGGTCTCGCCGTAAAGGTTCCATAATTCAACCGTCGCCGGTAGCGCGGTGCCCAATCCCACGTACGGATAGCGATGTTTGGCGCACCAGATGACCGTCTCGGGACTCAACACGCCTGGAATCCAGATTGGCGGATGCGGTTTCTGGAAGGGCTGCACCCACGGATTGACGAAACGATAGTTGAAATACTTGCCCTCGAAACGAAACGGCCCCTGGCGCGTCCACGCCGCGATCACGAGGTCGTGTGCTTCGTTGAAGTACTCGCGGTTGTACGCCGGATTGGCGTTGTTGAAGATTTGTTCGCTGCCAGCGCCGCGTACCCATCCGGGCACCAGGCGCCCGCGCGAAATACAGTCGATCTCAGCCAGCTCCTCGGCCATGCGCAGCGGATTTTTGACTACCGGCAAAGGATTGCCGAGCAGCACGATGCGCGCCTTTTTTGTAATGCGCGCGAGGATGGCCGCCTCGACGTTCATCACCGCGCCCATGCAAAACGGCGTGCCGTGATGCTCGTTGAGCATGATGGCGTCGAAGCCGACTTCCTCCGAGTAGACCGCTTCGTCGAGATATTCGTTGTACAGGCGGGCGCCGACTTCGGGGTCGTAATACGAATTAGGTACGCCGAAGAAGCTGCGGTTCCTGATGACCACGTCTTCCGGCACGTCGCGATAGGGACGTTCGGTAAAATACATTATATGCATGGCTTGCTCTCCTTGAGCTCACGCTATAGCAAGAATCATAAGCGCTCCGCGTAGATTCGGTCAGGCCAGGAATTCGCGCACGAGCTTGATGAACTCGGTGGATTTTTCAATCTCCGGGCGATGCCCGCAATGGTCGTACAGCGCCACCTTGACCTCGGTGTTCTTGAGCGCCTTGCGATAGGCTTCGGCGCAACTCACCGGCACGATTGCGTCGTCCTTGCCCCAGATGATTTGCACCGGCAGCCCTTTCACGCCGCCAAGAAAATGCGGCAGCGCGAGATTGTGCAAGATCGGCTCCCAGGCCAGTCGCGCGTTTTCGGTGCGCGCTTCCTCGAAGGCCTCGAATTGTTCCGGCGTGCGCTCGCCGCCGTAAAGCTTGTTGAATTCGGCCGTGGCGTCATGATCATGCACGCTGGCGCTGAGTTCGGTGCGGGCCGTGACCGCAAAGATATCCATGATCTCGCCTTCCGGCGGATGAATCCCCATCGGCGCGACCAGCACCATCTTGCGGAACTGTGAACAATTGGCCGCCGCCATTTCCGCCGCGATCCATCCGCCGGTGGAAAAACCGATGACATCGAGCGGCGCCAGGTTCAGATCGCGCAACACCCAACTGTAGAACTGCCCGAGGTCATGGATATTACGGATCCATTCCAGTTTGGGTGATTTACCCAAGCCTGGCTGGATCGGGATAAGCACCGTATGGTCCTTGGCCAGCGCGGTGTGCCAATTGAGCCATCCGGGATGACCCAGCTCCTCGTGCAGGACTAGCAGCGGCTTGCCTTGTCCGCCTTTGATGATTGCGAGGTCAGTCCCCGCGACGTGGGTGATTTCCTCTGTCCATTCTGCCATTTGCCTCTATGGTCCTCCGTGTTTGGTCCGGCGGTAGGCGCTCGACGGTCGCATCCGCGCGGACTGAAAAATCGCTGACTACGAAATTGAAGAAACGCTGATCTAACGTCGTGTTTTCACTAAACGGGGGCGGCCTCCGATTTATGCTTGAGCAGTACGCCATCCGCGTAAAGCCCGGCGATGTCCGCGTCTCCAAGTCCGAGCATCTCATGCAAAATCGTTTCGTTATCCTCACCCACACTGGAAGCCTTAAGCTCGGTTGGCACCTGCCAATCCGAGAATCTGACCGGCATGCCCGGCAAATCGAATTCGCCCAGCCGCGGGTCTTGCGTATGACGCACAGTGCGGCGCTCGCGCAGATGCGGATGGGCCATCGCTTCCTCCAACGACAGCACCGGCCCGCACGGCACCCGCTCCTTGTCGAGCGCGGCCACGGCGCTATCGCGGTCTGGGAAGGTCGCCAGCCAGCCCTCGATAATTTCCTTCATCGCCGCGTTGTTGTGGACCCGGCGGCCATTGCTTTTGAAACGGTCATCGCTGTCCAGCTCCGGAC
>JBOHWM010000349.1:0-16502 GCA_050736555.1 Binataceae bacterium (SeqCode) | reverse complement strand
CCAGCGCGATTGGAGTATCAACACCAAGTTCTTCTCCGGAGAGGACGGCCAGGTCAAAAAGCTGCATGGCGTGCGTCTGGAATGGAAACGCGACAACGGCCGCATGCTGATGGAGGAAGTGCCCGGTTCGGAATTCGAGCTCGATTGCGACCTGGTGCTGCTGGCACTGGGGTTTTTGGGGCCGGAACCCGACGGCATTATTGGCGAATTTGGCCTCAAGCTCGATTCGCGCGGCAATATTGCCTGCGACAACTACATGTCGAGCGTTCCCGGCGTATTCGCCGGCGGCGACGCGCGTCGCGGTCAGTCGCTGGTAGTCTGGGCCATTTGGGAAGGCCGCGAATGCGCCCGCGCAATCGACGCCTGGCTGATGGGCGAATCCTTCCTGCCCACCAGCCCCGAGCCGTGAAGGGCATGGAGCGGCGACTCGCGCGATTGTTAGCTCTCTCCAGTGCCATATAGCCAGGAGGGAGTTCGGACTGCCGGCAATGTGTCGTTCGATTGCCGCCGCCTCTGCCCGCGCCCCATCGTCGTCACCTGGTCACGACACTTATCACGCAGGAGAGCATGGGCCCCAAACTGATTATGGGATAGGGCCAGCTTCTCAGCTTCACTAAAAGCGCATCTGGCGGCGTCGGAACTGCAAGCGCTCAACGCCGCCTCGCTTTGGCGCGTTCGCTATCGAAATCATCCAGGCTGGCGCGCACCTGCTCGGGGGTATGGGCCGTGCCCTCGCGGACATTGGTCATGAAGCCGAGCAGTTCGTGCGCCAGATGGAAGCCGGCGTCCTGCACGTGCCGCTGCTGCAATTGCCGGCGAACGATCTGCTTGCTCATCAGGCGCGCCAGCTTCGGCATCCGCAGGATACGGGCGGCGATGGCGCGAGCGCGGGGCATGAGGTCGGCCCGCGGCAGCGCTTCGTTCACCATGCCCAGGCGAAGCGCCGTCTGCGCGTCAATCGTGTCGCTCGTGTAGAGATAATAGGCCTGTTGCTTGGGATTCAACAGGTGCTGAAAAGCCAGGCCCAATCCATCGCCGGGCGGCAGGCCGAAGTCGGCGTGAGGATCCTTGAAGATAACGTCATCGGCACACAATGTGATGTCGCACATAAGCGCCGTTTCGAAGTGCACGAACGCGGGTCCCTGAATGACGCCGATGGTCGGCACATTTAACCCGAAGATTATATTTTCCGTATTCTTGAGCGCGTCGTAATAGAGTCTGTAAGCATTCTCCGCGGTGCACATGGCGGCGTTCGCCGAGCGCATCTCGTCAGTAATCTCGCCGGTACGCGGCATCCGATACTCGATCCACTGGTCACCCGAGGCAGTCAGGATGATCACCTCGTTCTCTGGATCGTTGCCTATCTCCAGCCAGGCTTGGCTCCAGACGTTGAACCAGCCACTCGCGCCGGCCACGCCGCCCTTGTGGTGCAGCCGCGCTTCGAGCACGCCATTGTTGCGTTCGAACACGAATACATGGGCGTACTTCTTGGCGTAATCCTGCAGGCTCGGCCGCGGCACGTCGCCTCTGAAGGTGGCAATTTGGCTCGTTTGGTCGCTCATCGGTGGGCTCCTTTTGATTTGCTGAATGAAAAACATCACAATCAGCATGGCTCACGGAAATTGCTTTGTGGCTCATTGCTTAAAGCGGGCCGGCGAGAGATCGCGTTCTCTCACACCCAGAGCCGCAAGATCATCCGGTACTCCCTTTTTCATGGCGAGACTGGCGCATAGCCGTCCCATCGCAGGTGAGGTCTCGATACCATAGCCGCCTTGCCCCGCCAGCCAGAAGAAACCCTCAACGGCGGGGTCATACCCGGCCACAGGACAGCCATCGGCGACAAACGAGCGCAGCCCCGCCCATTTGCGATTGATATGCGTGATCGGCAGGTCCGCCGTCCGCTGAATCCGCGCGACTGCGGTCGCAATATCCAGGTCGTCGGGATGCACGTCACACGGTTCCATCGGCGTTTCGTCAGCGGGCGAGGCGAGAATTTTTCCGGCCTCCGGCTTGAAGTAAAAGGTCTCGCCGACGTCGTGAACCACCGGCCATTGACCGCAATCCACTCCATTGGGCGGATCGAAGATGAACGCGGTGCGCCGTTTCGGGACCAGGCCGAGCGGCTGTGCCCCGAAGATTTCACCAACCTTGTCACACCACGCGCCGGCCGCGTTGATCACCACCGGGGCGACAAAGAGGCCCGCCGTCGTGTGCAGTTTCCAACGGCCGTCCGCGTAAGCCGCGTCCAGCATCTCGGCATCTTCCAAAGTCACGCCGCCACGCGTCCGTGCCCCGCGGATAAAGCCGTAATGAATCGCGTGGACGTCCATGTCCATTGCTTCCGGGTCAAACACGGCGCCAGCTACAGCCGTTTCCTTTAGCACCGGGACCATCTCGCGTGTCGTGCGAGCGTCCAGGCGTTTGATCGCATTAACGAAGCGGCGGCATTCCTCCGCGATGTGATCCAATTCCAGCTCTTGCCCGTGTGCGCCAATAAACAGCATCCCGCGTGCTCGCAACAGTTCGTAATCGGTGAAACCGGCGGGTGGATTCAGAAAAAAGGTCTTGCTGCCGCATGCCAGGCCGCGCACCACGGCGGGGCCATGGCTTTGCAAAAAAAGCGCGGCCGAACGGCCGGTCGAATGATAGCCGAACTGGCTCTCGCGCTCGATCATCAGAACGCGCGCATCCGCCGCCAGCGCATAGGCGGCCGAAGCGCCCGCGATACCCCCGCCCACGATGATGAAGTCATACGTATTCATGCCACTCTTCCAGCCTATCGACGAAAATCCGCTCTCGCGCTGGCCTTCAACCGTTTACATATAGCGCATTCCTCGCGGGTGATGGCGAGGAATGCGCACAGCGTGAACGCTTCCGAAAATTCGGCTGTAATGCTATCGGCAAAGCTTGGGCCGATGGGCGTTTCTCACGGTATACCCGGTTATGCCGGCATGAGGCAGCGAGCGCGCTGCGTACAAGGAGGAGTTGTGTGAACTTCGGATTACTATTCTCATTCCGCAACAGTTCGAAAAACGAACTGTCCTTTTCCGAACTTTACCGCAAGCATGTCGACCTCGCGGTCGAAGCCGAGGAGATGGGCTACGACACGATATGGCTGACCGAGCATCACTTCGTCGATGATGGCTATTCGCCCGACATGATACCGCTCGCCGCGGCAATCGCCGCGCGGACAAAGAAAATTCGCATCGGCACCTTCGTACTGCTGATGCCGTTGCATCATCCGCTGCATGTGGCTGAAGCGGCGGCGACTGTCGATGTACTGTCCAATGGCCGTTTTGATTTGGGGTTGGGCCAGGGTTATCGTCCGCAGGAATTCACCGGCTTCAATATTCCGCGCGAGGAGCGTAGCCGCCGTCTGCGCGAAGGCGTCGAAATCGTCCGGCGCGCCTTCACCGAAGATAACTTCAGCTTCGAGGGCAAGCATTACGCGGTGCGCGACGTGACGCTTTATCCGAAGCCGGTGCAACAGCCGTCGCCACCGATCTGGATCGGCGCGCGCTCACGTTCGGCCACCGAGCGCGCGGCGCGCAATGGTTATCATCTGGCGGGTACCGGCGAACACCAGGCCCAAATTTATCGCGACGCCTTGGTCGCCGCGGGGCGCGATCCGGCTGATTTCAACATCGCGCAATTGAACTTCGGCTTTATCGCGCAACGGCACGACAAGGCGTGGGATGATTGCGAATCCGGTCTGCATTATCTGCTCAGTCGTTATGGACAGTGGATCAAGGAGGCCAACGATGTGCCGGGTGACGAGCGCTACGCGCAAATCCCGCCGGTCGGTGAACTGCGCAACGCCAGTGATGCCGGCATGATTGGCGACGGCATGATGGTTGGAACGCCCGACGAAGCCATCGCACGAATCGAAAAGTTCGAAACCTATTGCACGCATCTCGCGCTCGGCATGGAATTACCTGGGATCGAGCCGAAGAAGGTGCGCAACAGCATGAAACTATTCGCGGAGAAGGTCATCCCTCATTTCCGGCGCAAGCGCTCCAAGCGCGCCGCCGTTCGTTGAAATTCGCAGAAGCTCTTTAACAATCAGTGCCGCAAAGAGCACTTACGCGCGCTGATTAAGGACGATGAACCGTGAAAGTCAAAGCAGCCGTGGCGCATCGGCCGGATGCGCCATTGGAAATCACCGAGGTCGACCTTGAGGGACCGCGCCAGGGCGAGGCGCTGGTCGAAATCAAAGCGACCGGCATATGCCATACCGATGCTTACACCCTTTCCGGCAAGGATCCGGAGGGCCTGTTTCCTTCAATCCTCGGCCATGAAGGCGCCGGCGTGGTGGTCGAATGCGGTCCCGGCACGACCAGCCTCAGGCCCGGCGATCACGTGATTCCGCTTTATATTCCAGAATGCCGCCAGTGTGCCGCCTGCCTCTCGGGCCGCACCAATTTGTGCACCGCGATTCGCGACACGCAGGGGCGTGGCTTGATGCCCGACGGCGCCAGCCGCTTTTCGCTCGGCGGTCGGATGGTCCACCACTACATGGGCACTTCGACTTTCGCGAATTTTACCGTGGTCCCGGAAATCGCACTGGCCAAGGTTCGTGAAGACGCACCGTTCGACAAGATCTGTTATGTCGGATGCGGGGTTACAACCGGTATTGGCGCGGTGCTGAACACCGCCAAAGTTCAGGCTGGCGATCGCGTGGTGGTATTCGGCCTGGGCGGCATTGGGCTTAACGTCGTGCAGGGCGCGCGGATGGCCGGTGCCGCTATGATTGTGGGCGTTGATCTGAATCCCGCTCGCCGCTCCGTTGCCGAGAAATTTGGCATCACCCATTTCGTGAATCCGTCGGAAGTCGGAGACCTGGTTCCCTATCTGGTCAATTTAACTGGCGGTGGCGCTGATTACAGCTTCGAATGTGTCGGCAACGTCAAGCTGATGCGCCAGGCGCTCGAATGCTGCCAGCGCGGATGGGGCACTTGTGTGATTATCGGGGTGGCGGCTGCCGGCGAGGAGATTTCCACGCGGCCATTTCAGCTCGTCACCGGGCGGGTCTGGAAGGGCACTGCTTTCGGCGGCGCGCGCGGGCGCCGCGATGTTCCCCGGATCGTGGATTGGTACATGGAGCACCGCATCAATATCGACGACCTGATTACCCATACGATGCCGCTGGAGCGGATCAACGAGGCCTTCGAGCTGATGCGCCAGGGCAAATCCATCCGCAGCGTCGTAGTCTACTGACGATCGGATAGGCCTCGTTGAGTTTTTCCGAGCGGCGAACTTATTGCTGAAATCCGGCGAGCGGATACGCGGCGCACAATAACTATGCGACCTTCCACCTGGAGCCTCTGAAGTGATCAAACTCGCAACCTGGTCTTGGGCATTTATACTCGCGGTGAGCCTGAGCATGGCATTGCCACTATCCGCGCGGGCGCAAAGTCCGGCCACAAGTGCAACGGTCACTCCCACCGCAACCGCCGCTCAGACGCCCACCCCGACCGCCACCGCGTCGGCAACGCCAACGGCAACCTCAACGGCGACGGCCACGCCGACACCAGCCCCCGCGACCTTACTCCGCGGCGTTGAACCGCCGTTGACCCAGACCCTGCCGTTCACGCTCTTCATGCGGTTAACGCTTCGCCCCTCGTTGCCTTCGATCATCGCGTTCACCGGCAATAATCGGGGACATGCCGGCTACGAGCTGTACGTTACCAACTACAATGCGCAGCCGATGCGAATCATGGCGCTAACCGCCCAAGGCAACGGTGGCAAGCCTTTCAAAGTGGAGTGGAGCGGCTCTGACCTGGCGGCCATGTTCAGCGCGATTGCCGGCAACTACGGCAAACCGCAGGAACCACTGTTGCAGCCGAGCGAAACCGGCGTGATCTTCGTGTTCCTCAATTTCGACTCGGTTCAGGACGCGCCCGACAGCATCATCAACACGATTACGGTGGAACGCGGCAAGGCCAAGGAAACCCTCCAGCGTACACAAAGCACGCCGATAACGATTGAGAAGAATGCAGCCGTGATTGTCAGCGCGCCGATTACCGGCGACGATTGGTTGGCCGCCAATGGCCCTTCCAACAACTCCGTTCATCGCCGTGCTTTGATTCCGCTCAACGGGGAGCCGCATATCGGACAGCGCTTTGCGATTGACTGGGTCAAATTTGGTCCGGACGGCAATACCTACAAGGGTGACCCGCATCACAACAGCAGCTATTACGCCTGGAATTTGCCGGTTAAGGCCGCCGCCTACGGCCGCATCGTGGCGGTCAAAGATGGTATTCCGGAAAACACGCCCGATCCCGCGGATCCCGCCCGGCGCGCGGTCACGATGAATCTTAAAACGATCGCCGGCAACAACGTCATCGAGGATATCGGCGGCGGTCATTACGCCTTGTACGCCCATCTGCGCCCCGGTTCGATCACGGTCAAAAAGGGCGACGCCGTGCATCGCGGCGAAGTTATCGCGCACCTGGGAAATACCGGTAACTCGACCGAGCCGCATTTGCATTTTCAGGTATGCGACGCGCCCTCTTTTATCGCCAGCAACGGCGTTCCATTTGAAATTGACCATTTCGTCGCCCATAAATTCCGCATCGATCAGAAAGACGACACGCCGCTGAAATTGGTGATCGAGAGTTCGCGCGAGGTCACGGACCAGACGCCGATGGAGAACCAATTGGATGACTTGCCCAAGTAGCGCGCGTATCGCGTTAATCGCGCTCCTGCTAGGCGCTATCACCGGATGTTCAATTCCGCATCATGATGACACGGCGCCGCAGCAACAATTTCTCGAAGCGCTTAAGCGCGGCAACGCGCCCGAAGCAAGCCAAATCTGGCTGCACCTGAGCGCCGGTGAGCGCGCCGATCTGTCGCACAACGTGGGGCTTAAACCCGATGTCACACCCGCAGCCGTCAAAGCGGCCATGCTAAAAGCGGAGATGCGGCGGAACAACGAAGCGAGCGGCGATGATACCGCGTTTCAGCAGGGCGATATCGATTCGCAACGTCTTGAATGGCCGGGGCTCGATGTCGATTCTCACAGTTTACTCACGTTGCCATCTTCACAATCCGAGCCCGCACAACAGCCGCCCGGGCCGTGATTATCGCGCCGTGAAACGCTGGTCGAGCTTAACCCGCGGGCGATCGCAGCGGGGCTTGAATGCGGGTGCGACTCGTGTCGCGATCATCTGGACGCCTAACACTGGAGCGTAGTAATGGATTTCAGCTTCAATTCCGATCAGGAGATGTTGCGCAACACGCTGGCCGATTTCGCCCGGCGCGAATTGGCCCCGGCGTACGCCGCGCGTGATCGCGACGAGGACCTGCCACGCGAAATCGCGCGCAAGCTCGGCGACCTCGGCCTGCTCGCGCCGATGGTCGAAACCGAGTTTGGCGGCCAGGGATTGGATTGCGTTTCGCTCGGCATCGCTCACGAAGAAATTTCACGCTGCGATATGAATGCGGGCTACGTGCTGCTCCTCAGTGCGCTGGTCGGCGCGATTGTCAGCATGCGCGGCGATGCGCATCAAAAGCGCACGTTTCTGCCATCCATATGCAGTGGCGAAATAATTCCCGCTCTGGGCGTCACCGAACCCGGCGGCGGTTCCGACGCCGCGCATGTAAAACTGCAAGCACGCCGCGACGGTGACAGCTACGTTCTCAACGGTGAAAAGACCTCCATATCGCTCGGCTCGTGGGCCGACAGCGCGTTGGTGATGGCGCGCACGGGCGCGCTCGACGAAGGTGCTCACGGAGTCAGCGCGTTTTACGTCGATCTGCACAGTGCTGGCGTCAGCCGCAATCGTTTCAAAGACCTTGGCACGCGCGCGATCGGGCGCGCACAACTTTTTTTCGACTCCGTACGCGTCCCTCTCGCTTCCCGCATCGGACCCGAGGGCGCTGGCTTCGCCCAAGTGATGCAGGGGTTCGATTTCAGCCGCTCCTTGATCGGTTTGATGTGCATCGGTACGGCGCAGCAAAGCCTCGACGAAACGTGCAAATATGTGACTGACCGCAATGCCTTCGGTGGTTCGCTGGCACGTTTCGAGGGGGTTTCATTTCCCTTGGCCGAAGCGGCGGTTAAGCTGCGCGCCGCCCGCCTGCTCTGTTACGAAGCACTATGGCTCAAAGACCAGGGCAAGCCGCACGGATGGCTGGCGGCGGGTGCCAAATGGTGGGCGCCCGAATTGTGCGTGCAGGTGATCCATCAATGTTTGCTGCTGCATGGCCATCTCGGCTTCAGCCTCGACCTGCCGCATCAGCAGCGTCTGCGTGACGTGATAGGACTTGAAATCGGTGACGGTACCGCGCAAATCATGAAGCTGCTGGTGGCGCGCGCCTTGCTCGGCAACGTCGCCCGCGGCTATTGATCAGCCCGCTGCTATTGATCAGCCCGCTGCTATTGATCAGCGCCGTCTGAGCTAACCTTGCCTATTACAATTGTCTCCGCACGTCACTTCGAGTGCGCACAATTTGCGTCCGCGAGATCATTTTCCTCATCTTCAGCTGTAACTGAAATCGCGCCGGATCGTGATGTTGCGCATTACTCAGTGATGACCGTTCAAATGCTTAATACGAGTGCTTGATACATCCATCATCGTAAAACTTACATGAGATAAACTTCGTTCGGTACATCGCGAATGTCCGTTGTCGTTCAGTCGAAAACAGGGAGGACATTCGCGATGACAAGTGGGGAGAAAAAAAAACCGCGGCCGGCGAATAGCCGGCCACACTCGTGTAATTTACCGGCGCCTTGGCGGCCATTCCCACACTAATCGCCGCGATCGCTGTGCGCGAGCGATTTTGAATGAGGAAGGGCGCTCGTTTTCGAAAATCGCGCTGAGTGGACAAGAGCGGCGGGACAGCCTCGTCTGCCGCACGCGGGCAGGATAGGGTTTCGCGATCGCGGACGCGCGATCGCATATAGTGGCGGCGTGGAACGCCTCGTTATTCAACCGCGCCCGGCGGAAGCATTCGCGCCGCGTGAAATCACGCTGCGGGCCGTGATTCTCGGCGCCTTGCTGGCGCTGATTCTGGGCGCCGCCAACGCCTACCTCGGTCTTTACGCCGGCATGACGGTTTCGGCGAGCATCCCGGCCGCGGTGATTTCGATGGCGATTTTGCGCCTGCTCGGGCGTGCCACCATTCTTGAAAATAACGTCGTCCAGACCATCGCTTCGGCGGGTGAAGCAGTGGCCGCCGGGGCGATTTTCACCTTTCCCGCGCTGGTCATCCTGGGCCGCACCGGCCCATTGCCCTATCTGGACGTAACCCTGTTGTGTTTGGCCGGCGGCACGATGGGCAGTTTGCTGGTAGTTTTTCTACGACGCGCCTACGTGGTGGAAGAACGGCTGCCGTTTCCAGAAGGGATGGCTTGCGCAGAGGTGCTGAGGTCCGGTGAAGCGGGAGCGGCCAGCGCCGCGCCGCTCGCATGGGGCGGAGTGATTGCCGCCTGTCTCAAGGCCGTCGAGGATATCCTGGGGCTGCTTCCAGGTGCGCTATCAGGGGCGCGATGGATTGGTGGCGCCGCTTTCGCAGGCTCTTTCGACATTTCGGCCGCACTGCTCGGCGTCGGCTATATCGTCGGACCCGCCATCGCAAGCCTGGTATTCCTGGGCGGCGCCGTGGCCTGGCTGTGCGCGATTCCGCTCATGAGCCTCACCGGTCCCGCGCCACACGCGGCCGATGCCGCCACGACCGCGATGCACATCTGGAGCACACATGTGCGTTACCTGGGCGTCGGTGCGATGCTGGTCGGCGGGTTCGGCACTTTATGGCGTTTGCGCCAGCCTATCGGCCGTGGTTTGCGCGAGAGCGCCCGGGTGATTCAGGCGCGCCCCGGCGGTCCGAAGCCCAAGCGCGAAGAACATGACCTGAGCCCGCGCACCGTGCTCGTCGGGATCGCGCTGTGCACGCCGGCAATTTTCGCCATCTGCTATCTGCTGAGTCACGGGTTTTGGCTCAGCATCGCACTGGCGGTGGCGCTTGCTATTATCGGCTTTTTCGCCACTGCGGTTGCCGGCTATCTGACCGGCATCGTAGGTTCGTCCAACAATCCGGTTTCGGGCGTAACGATTATCGTCCTGCTGGCGATTGCGCTGATGCTGAGTTTCCTTGGCGTCTCGGCTGCCGTCGGACCCTACCTGGCAATCATGGCGGGTGCCGTGGTATGCACGGCGGCGGCGATGGCGGGAGATTCGCTGCATGACCTGGCCACCGGTTACCACGTGGGCGCAACGCCGCGCGCGCTGGAAATCGCGGTGCTGATCGGTGCAATCGTTGCGTCGCTGCTGATGGCGCCGATTCTGAACCTGCTGATAAGCGGCTACGGCATAGCAGGCACGTCGACCGCCAAGGCGCAGGCGCTCCCCGCTCCGCAAGCGTTCTTGATGGCGCAGGTGGCGCGCGGCGTATTCAGGGGCGGACTACCGTGGGGTTCAATCGGCGCGGGCGGCGGACTCGCATTGCTGCTGATTGCCACTGATAGCTGGCTCGTGCGCCACGGCGCGAAATGGCGTACGCCGGTAATGCCGGTGGCGATCGGCCTCTATCTGCCGTTTGGCCTGAGCGTCACGATCCTGGTTGGATCGCTGGCGCGACTGCTCGCTCGTGACGAGGGTGAAGGAGGACGTGGCCTGCTCTTCGCGGCGGGTCTGGTCGCAGGCGAGGCGCTGATGGGCGTAATGAGTGGCGCGCTCGTTACCTTCGGCGTCAAGCTGCCGCTTTGGTAAGTCCATGGCGGTACCCGGTGATTTGTTCGTTCGTCGCGCTAGTGTGGGCGCCTACAGTGTTAGTGACAAGTACCACCGGGCCTCGTTTGTCTCCGAAGCACAGATATCGCCCCCGTGTGGGTCCTGGCGCTGAGCGGTCGTGCATACAGCTTCCTTGAGCGCCGCCTGTGCTTCCGCAGAAGCTTCGGTCTCGCTCGAGTCTAAGCCCACGACACCCACACCCGGACGATCGCCGATCAGCCGCCAGAACCACGCGCCTGGTCGGGCTTGGATCTGGATACGAGGTTTCAGGAACTCTCCGCTACTCCACGCTTTCATTGTCCTGTTCTCTGCCAAAAAATGTGTGATTACCCTTTAGTCGAACTGTGCGACGGCGGATCGACATCCCGCCGGGCCTTTTTTTGGACGACATAACTGAAGGCCAGTTATCAATTGAGGGGCCGCGCCGAGCGCCGCCGCACAGCCCAGATCAACTGGCGGATTCCCACAACTCCCGCAACAGTACGCTTAGCAGGCGCGGATGCTCCTCCGGGAAGAACAGCTTCGCACGTGGCACGCGGGTTATTTTGATGAGTCCACCGAGATTGGACCGCAGCCATTCCAGCGACGGCGCTTCGTCGAACACCGAATCGTCCTCACCCCAGATGACCTGTGCCGGAATCCGCGACGATTTGAGAGCGGGCGCACTCTCGATCAATTGCGCGCGGTTGGCCGGCCAGTTGCTATACTGTCGCAGTTGCTCAATCCGCTGCGGCGAGGCGACCAACGGTCCCAAATAGAGCGCGACCAGTTCGGATGTGAGCCGCTCGGGGTATTCGAAGGCCATGCCGAGCTGCACTTGCGCAAGTTCGGGCTTTTGCAGCATCGCCTGGATGCCGGCCGCGAATTTTCCCGCTTCAACGCCCTGGTAGAAACCGGTGAGCATCGCGTTGGGCCAGCGGTCATGCACTTCACAATTGGTGAGAGTCAATGTGCGTACGCGCCGCGGATACCGTGCGGCGAAGATTTGGCTGACACCGCCACCGGTATCGTTGCCGCATAAATCGATCGCGTCAATTTCGAGCTTGTCCAAAAACTCGGCCAGCATGCGAGCCTGGGCGGCAAACGAAACGTCCTGCCCGGCGGCCACCTCGGTGTAGCCCAGGCCCATCAGATCTGGCGCGACGCAGCGGCGCACCGACGAGAGATCCTCGAGCGCGCCACGCCATTGATAGCCGCAAAGCGGCAGTCCGTGAAGAAACAGGGCCACCGGGCCGTGACCGCGCTCGATATAGCCGATACGGCCGCACGAGGCCGCTACGAATTGACGGCTGGAGTGGAACTCGGCTGGTTTCATTGCTAAACTCCTCTCATGCTCGGGATTGGTTACATACATACTGCATGTATGTAACCAGCGACATGTATGGTTGTCAAGAGCCGCAAGCAGAAAAACGCCGAGGCCACCCGCAAGGCACTGCTGCGAGTGTCGCGCAAGTTATTCGCCGAACGCGGCTACGCCAATACGTTTACCGAAGATGTGGTGAAGCGCGCGCGGGTCACGCGTGGCGCCCTCTATCATCATTTCCGCGACAAGCAGGACCTGTTCAAGGCGGTGTTTCACGAGGAAGAGCAGAAGCTGGCGCTCAAAATTGCGCAGGCCGCTGCCATCATGCCGGACACTTGGAGTGGTTTCGTAGCCGGCTGTCAGGCCTTTTTGGATGCTTGCCTGGATCCCGTGGTGCGGCAAATCATCCTCATCGACGGACCGTCGGTATTCGGTGTGAAAGGTCATCGGGAAGTCGAGGAAAGCTACTATTTGACCGGGGTTAAAAAAGCACTCGCCGCCGGGATGGACGCCGGCGTTATCGAAATTCAACCGATTGATCCGCTCGCCCATATTCTGCTCGGCGCGCTGAATGAGGCTGCGCTCGTAATCGCCAACGCCAACGACGAGGACGCCGCGCGGGATGAGGCCGGCGCGGTAATCGCGCGCATCCTGGAGGGTCTCAAGACAGCCGCTGGCCCGGCGTGTCCGGTTAAGTCAGGCGGCGCGGAATAGTCGATCTATTGACCGGCAAGAGGCAACCCGCTCGCCAGGGACGACGCTTTTTGCGCGAATCCTGCGGCCGCCACGTAATCCCGGCGTGAAAGCGCATCGCGTCCCGCGCGTAGAAAACCGCTTACCTCTTCGTACGTTGAGAGATTGACGCCACTTAGCTTTGCGTGGTCAACGCGGGCAAGCTGGCGCGCGGTATCGTTGAGCGAATTTCTTGCTGGCGCGCCGCCGTCGTCTTCACCGGCCAGTGTGACCGTGGGAGCGGGCTGTGGCAGCGCTTGTGCCGGCTGGAAATTCTTCTCCACCGGAATCGCCGGCGACGCCACTTGCTTGAAATGATGCCGATGGCGGTGCGTGTACCGGTATCGCGTATGCCGGGACGAGGTCGCGGTCTTGCGTACGGGCGCCTCAGGGTTGCGGAACTCGAAGTAGGATTCATGTAACGTAGTGGAATGCCATTGGTGCGGCCAATAACCCGTCACCTTGGCGCATCCGGAAACCGCGAATGCCAGCAACGCCAGAGCGTATGCGGTAGCCTTCACGTCATCCTGCTCCGCTTAGCACGCATCGTCGGACGTCCATCGTTCGAACGGAGAAATCGGCGAGCTTATCTCGATCCTTCTACGCCCTTCCGGGCGAACCAAGGGCTGCCGGTGCACGCGCGGGCTGCTCACCGGTTGTCGGCAGCCGCACTTTAATCGTTGTGCCCATGCCGGGTGCGGATTTAACTTCGACTGTGCCACCGTGCAGGTCAATCGCACGTGAGGCGAGCGAAAGCCCAAGGCCGCTGCCACCTTCCTTGGTGGTGAAATAGAGCTGAAAGATGCGGTCGAGGTGTTCGGAAGGGATGCCCTGACCTTCGTCCTGCACCGACAACTCGATCATGCCGGCGTGGGTGCGCGTGCTGCCAAAGGTCAAGAGGCCGCCTTTGGGCATCGCCTCAACGGCGTTGACCGCCAGATTACGCAAAGCCTCGCTCAAGAGCGCGCGGTCGGCACTGACGCGCGGCACTTCGGGGTCGAGGTGGTATTCGATCCGAATGCCGGGTCGATTAACCTGGCTGGCGATTTCCACCAGCAGATCATTGAGTGAAACGTAGTCGAGTTTTAGTTGTTGCGGCCGCATGAAACGCAGCAACGCATCGACGGCTTGATCGAGTCGCCGGATTTCCTTGCGCACCAGCGCCACGCGTTGATCGATATGCTTGCCGTGCTCGTTATCCTGGCTCAAAAGCTCCAGTTGCAGGCTCATGGCGTTGAGCGGATTGCGGATTTGATGGGCCACCCCCGAGATCAGGCCGCCAAGCCGTGCGAGCCGCCCTGAATAATCGACCACATTTTCGAGTTCCTGCACCGGCTTGAGGTCACGCACGATCACCAGCAAGCCCGGTGGCTCGGGGCCACGGCCGAGCGAAAAGATCGACACCAAAAAGCGATTGAGGCCGCCGCCGTCACCGTCGTTCATTTCGAGTGCGACGTCGTGGACTTCGGTGCCCACCGCGTAGGAGGTATCGACCATGCGTGCGATCGGATGGTCGCGGCCGAGCAGTAAAGCGAATGGCTTGCCGTCAGCCGCGCCGCCGGCGGGCAAGCCCAGCCGTCCCTGCGCTTCGGCGTTGGCGAACAGGATCATGCCCTGGCCGTCCAGCAGCAGCACCGCATCGGTAATCGAGCGAAAGATATTGAAGAACTGCCCGCGCTCATTCTCCCATTGCGTACGGTCGAATTTGATTCGCTGTGAAAGCTGATTGAATTTCTCCGCCAGCGTGCCCAGCTCATCATGGCCGCCGATGCGGAGCTTGACCTCGGAGCGTCCGGCCGCTAATTGTTCGACGCTGGTGGTGAGCTCAATCACCGGACGCATCATCGCCCCGCCGAACAGCATCACCCCGATCAATCCCAGCACGATGGCGCCGGCGCCGATCGAAGCGATGCCAACCACGGAACGGCGCACCTCGTCGGCGATCAGTCCGGTCGAGAGGCCGACTCTGATAACGGCGAAAGCGCGACCGTTGAGTTCGACGGTGCGGCTCATCTCGTAGGTACGGTTGCCCCATAAGGCGCGAGCGCGTGCAAACGGCCACCACGTGCTCATCCGCCCTATCAGGGTTTGAAACGGAGGCGACGGCGGCGCGACCGTACCTTCCAACGAGGCCGGCATCGCGGCCAGGATAGTGCCGTCTGAATTTTCCACGCGGACGTAAACGACGCCGCGGCCAAACGCCTGCGAGGAGTCAAGGAAGGTGTGGAGCGGAGCGTCGCCATGAAGCGCGGCGGCAGGATCCGGCACGCGCCGGCTGAGCAGCGGCCTCATTTGCTCGAACGTCTGATCGATCAACATCTCACCCGAATCGCCCAGGTCGGCGACCATGACATGGCTGATATGATCAATTTCGAGTGCGCTCACGGCGAGGATCGCCGCCACCAGGAGGACCAGAAAGACTATCGCCAGTTTTGCGCGCAGGCCCATCGCGACTACCCCACAGGCGCGAGGAACATATCAGATTGCGGTCGGCGCGTCTTTCGCGTGATAGCGCTCCAGGCGATTATAAAGCGTTTTGAGACTGACCCCAAGGATTTCGGCCGCGCGGGACTTATTGCCGCCCGCATATTCAATTGTGCGCAAAATCAACTCACGCTCGACTTCGTCCAGTGACATGCCGAGTTTGAGTTCCAGGTTCGCGCTGGTCGCGCCGGTGCGTTTGAGATCCGCCGGCAAGTCGGCGACTGTGATAAGCGGGCTGTGCGCAACGATCACGGCGCGTTCGATTACATTGCGCAACTGACGGACGTTGCCCGGCCAGTGGTAGCTCTTGAGTACCTCGAGGCATTCGCCCTCCACCCCGGCGATATTTTTTTCGGGAGGCATATCGATTTCGCGCAGGAGGTGCTCGACCAGCGCCGGGATATCCTCGGCACGTTCCGCCAGACTGGGCAGTTCGATCGAGAAAACGTTGAGGCGATAATAAAGGTCCTCGCGGAATTTGCCTTCGCGAAGCGCAGTTTCAAGATTGCGATTGGAGGCGGCTAGCACGCGCACGTCAATCGCGACTTCGCCGCTGCCGCCCAAGCGGCGCAGCTTCTGCTCCTCAAGCACACGCAGAAGCTTGGCCTGCAGTTCGGCCTTCATTTCGCCGATTTCATCCAACAGCAGCGTACCGCCGTTGGCCAGCTCGAAGCATCCCTCACGCCGGCGATCGGCGCCGGTGAAAGCCCCGCGCTCATGCCCGAACAGCTCGCTCTCCATCAGGGTTTCGGGCAACGCCGCGCAATTGATTGGGATATAGGGGCCGTTGCGACGTGGCGAAAGATCGTGAATCGTGCGCGCGACCAACTCCTTGCCAGTGCCGCTTTCGCCGGTGATGATCACCGAAGCCGAACTGGGCGCGACCTGCTCGATCAAGGTCATCACGCGCCGCATCGGCGTGGAATGGCCGACCAGAGGGCCGAGCTGCCCAGCACGGAGAAGGCGGCGGCGTAAGCGCTGATTCTCCTCGCTGACGGTCAAATGCGCGGTCAGGTTGTTGAGCAATACGCGCAAATGGGGTGGATCCACCGGTTTGCGCAGATAATCATAGGCGCCCAATTTGATCGACTGGACCGCGTCGGAAATTTCTCCCTCACCGGAAATCACCACTGTTGGAATCTGCAAGCCGCGCGCACGGATATCGGTCAAGACCGCGATGCCATCCTTTTCGGGCAATTTGAGGTCCAACAGCAGAATATGCGGATCGTAGCTTTCGACCAGCTCGAGCG
>JBOHWM010000348.1:0-7758 GCA_050736555.1 Binataceae bacterium (SeqCode) | reverse complement strand
CGCAAGGAGCGATCGTTGCGGCGAAAAGAGCACCGCTGCCGATTGGCTATTCAGTTCATTCCGCAACTATTCGCGGTCTCAAAGACTAACTTTTTGACTTATCGGGGTGGCCTCCGTCCACGAGATGGTTAAACTTGCAATCGCTTGTAGCGGTAGAAACTTCCCAGACGCCAAACCGCTATGGTTTGGCAGCGCGTTCTGGGACCTGTAGAGAGGAGGTCTCAATGGATCGTGTCGAACTAGTCGCACCGTCTGGAAGCAATTTTCGCCTGCTACGGCAACGCATCTGGTCTTCCGACCTCTACAAATGGGCGCGCCGCATGGCGGCTGAACTGACACGGCCGTTTCGACGGCTGGAACTCTGCATTATCTACAGCAAGGATCTGACGAAGCCGATTGCTCCGTTCGATGCGGGAGTGGACGTCGCAATAACGTTGGCTTCGGCCGCCGATCAGGACGAGGCCGCGATGCTGCGTCTTCCACCGAATCCGAGCCGCCGTGAATTGTTCAAGTGGCGCCGCGAGCATGACTGCGTCTGCTTTATTGCACGGGCGGGTTCGAAACTCGTCGCTTATAGTTGGATCCGGCTCCGCCCGGGACCGGAAGAGGGCGAGATGATCGCCCTTAGCGAGCATGAGATGTACAGCTTTGACTTGTACGTGGACGACAACTGGCGTGGTAATCGAATTTATACCGCGCTCGGCACCCGCAGCCGCATCTTTTGCCAGGAGCGAGGTTGCACCGCGGGTTACGCTCGAGTAAGCGTAACCAATCGCAAATCACAAAAGGCGATTCGTCGCGGTGGATGGCATGCGACCGGACTTGCGCTGCGCGTCCGACGCAGCCATGGTGGATGGCCGATACTTGGAATCTGGGGGGCCGCTCATCCGTTGGCCAGGTTGCGCCGGGGAACTGACCAAGGCTATCCGCATGAGGCCAACGCGTAACGCTATAGTCAGTTGATGCTCCAGTAATTCGTGCGGTGCGGCGTGGATTCTAGCCATCTGGTTCTGCTTTTAGTTCTAGTTCGAGTCGCGAATCGTCTTCCGCCTTGAGCTGATTTCCCGCCACGCCAGCACTGGCATCGTCATCCGCGACTCGAACGCCGCCTATCCGTTTGGCGACGCATCGTCGGCGCGTTAGACTCATCCGATGCGAGGGTGTCATACAGACCGCGATGGATGAACGCTACGACCCCAAGAATGTCGAGCCGAAATGGCGGGACAAATGGGAGCGCGACGATCTTTACTTGACGCGCGAGGCGCTTGGACTTCCCAAATTTTACGTGCTCGAAATGTTCCCTTATCCGTCGGGCGACGGCTTGTCGGTCGGCCATCTGCACAATTATGTACCGTGCGACGTGATCGGGCGCTACAAGCGGATGGCCGGCTTCAATGTGCTGCATGCGATGGGCTGGGACGCCTTCGGATTGCCAGCCGAGAATGATGCTTTACTGAAGGGATTGCATCCCAAGCAGACCGTTCCGCGCTATGCGGCGAATTTCAAGCGTCAGTTGAAGTTAGCCGGATGCGCCTACGATTGGTCGCGCGAGATCAACTCGTCATCACCTGAGTATTACAAGTGGACGCAATGGTTTTTCCTGCTGCTTTACCGGCGCGGGCTGGCCTATCGCGCCATCGGATCGCAATGGTGGTGCGACCAGTGCCGTACGATTTTAGCCAACGAGCAGGTGGTTAACGGCTGTTGCTGGCGCCATACTGACACCCCGGTTTCAAAAAAAGACCTCGAGCAGTGGTACTTCAAAATCACCGCGTACGCCGATCGCTTGCTTAGCGAGCTTGATCAGATTGATTGGCCCGAGCCGATCAAACTGATGCAGCGTAACTGGATCGGCCGTTCGGAGGGTGCCGAACTGTCCTTTCCGGTCAGTGCCAATCAGGACAAGGCGGTACGCTTTTTCACCACGCGCCCCGATACGGTCTTTGGCGTCTCCTTCATGGTGCTTGCCCCGGAACATCCGCTGGTGACCGAGATTACCACGTCCGGACAGCGCGCCGCGGTCGACGAGTACGTGGCGCAGGCACGAAGACAAAGTGAAATCGAGCGGCTTTCGACCGTCAAGGAGAAGACCGGCGTCTTCACCGGGGCGTATGCGCACAATCTTTTCACCAATCGTGATATTCCCATTTGGATCGCCGACTACGTGCTGATGGGATATGGCACCGGGGCGATTATGGCGGCGCCGGGTGAAGATCAACGTGATTTCGAGTTTGCCCGCAAGTATGGGCTCGAAATACCGATCGTTACCGCACCCGCCGACGGCGGGGCACCGCCAGCGGATCGTGCGTATTCCGATCATGGAGTCGCGATAAATTCAGGCTTTCTCGATGGCATGGAGACGGCTGATGCGATTCGGGCCGTATGCCGCTATGCCGAAGAACATGGCTTTGGCGGTCCGACGATAAGCTATCGCATGCGTGACTGGCTGATTTCGCGCCAACGCTATTGGGGATGCCCGATTCCGATCGTCTATTGCGAAAAATGCGGCGTGGTGCCGGTGCCCGACGATCAACTGCCGGTGGTTCTGCCGGATATGACGGACTATCAACCCTCCGGCACCGGACGTTCACCGCTCGCCAACGTCGCCGAGTTCGTCAATACCACCTGCCCCCAGTGCGGCGGCGCGGCTGAACGTGAGACCGATACGCTGGACGGTTTTGCCTGCTCGTCGTGGTACTTCCTGCGCTTTGCATCACCGCATTACGACGCCGCTCCCTTCGAGAAAGCGGCCGGCGATTACTGGTTGCCGGTCGATCTTTATGTCGGCGGGGCCGAGCATGCGGTGATGCATCTGCTCTATGCGCGCATGTGGACCAAGGTCATGTACGACGCCGGTTTGATCAACTTCACCGAGCCGTTTCCGGTGCTGCGTAACCAAGGCATGATCTGGGCCGCCGATGGCCAGAAAATGTCCAAGAGCAAGGGCAACGTGGTCACGCCCGACGCGATGGTCGACAAGTATGGCGCCGACGCGTTGCGGCTTTGGGAACTCTTCATGGGTCCGTTTGAAGAGGCGACCAATTGGAATGAGGACGGCGTAGTCGGCACCGCGCGTTTTCTCGCCCGAGTCTGGAGTGTCGTGCGCCGTTACGTTGAGGCGGGATGCCCGACGGGCAAACCTGACGTCGAGACGCTCAAGCGCGCCCACAAGACGATTCAAACGGTCACTGACCATATCGAGCGGCTGCGTTTCAATACCGCGCTGGCCGCGCTCATGGACCAGCTCAACTATCTGCAAAAGCTGACACCTGAAGAGATTGGGCGTTTCGCACTCGAAAGTTATGTCGTGCTGCTCGCGCCGATGGCGCCGCATATCAGTGAAGAGATGTGGCGCGCCCTGGGCCATTCCGATTCGATCCACCTGCAGCCGTGGCCCCATTTTGACCCGGGTCTTGCGCGCGACGAGACCGTCACCGTGGTGGTGCAAGTCAATGGCAAAGTGCGTGACCGCCTGCGCGTCGGTGTTGAAACCGCCGAAGAGGACATCCGCGCAATGGCGCTCGCCAGCGAGGCGGTCAGACGGCATCTGGACGGGAAATCGCCAAAGAAATTGATCTACGTACCCAACAAACTGTTCAGCATCGTCGCGTAACGTCCGCGATTCCGAAACTATATCGTGGCAGGAACTCCTTTATCCTGAGCGCAGCCTTAAATCCGTTGAGAGTAACCGCGCTTGAAATCGCGATAGCGGACGTGCGATAGAGCGGACATATCCACCCAATTCGAGGTCATGCTCATGCCCGAGGACGAGCTCAAAGTCGAACGCCATCAAAACTACGTTACGCTCGCGCTCAACCGCCCGGAAAAACGCAATGCCATCAACCGTCCGATGCTCGAGGCGCTGGATAGCGCATTGAATTCAGTCGAGAGCGAAAAGGAAATCCGCGCCGTCGTAATCCGGGGTGAAGGCCGCGGTTTCTGTTCCGGTCTCGATTTGCGCGATATCGAGCAGATGGGCACCGGCGGCGTAACCTTCGAGAAAGTCGTTCGCCGAATCGAGAAGCTTGCCGTGCCCACGATCGCCGCGATTCACGGCGACGCACTCACCGGAGGCCTGGTGCTGGCCTTGAACTGCGACCTCAGGATCGCCGCCGAAAGTGCCCGGCTGGGTATGACCCCGGCGCGGATTGGTTATCTGCCGACCTTCGCTATTTTTCGTAAATTCGTCGAAATCGTTGGCCCGGCCAATGCTGCGGAAATCATGTATCTGGCCGACCCGCTCGACAGTGCGCGATCTCGCGAAATCGGCCTGGTGCATCGAGTGGTGTCCGATAGCCAACTTGGCGAAGCGGCGGATGGCTGGGCGGCCAAAATTGCGGGTAACGCGCCGCTCTCGGTACGCGCAATGAAAGTTAGTATCGAGCGCGCGATGAGTCAGGCGTTCAACGTCGAACACAAGGATATCGACGAGATGGGCACGCGAGTGCGTACCAGCAAGGACGCCAAGGAAGGCGTGCGCGCCTTTTTGGAAAAACGTAAACCGGTCTGGCGCGGCGAATGACGCTTGAAGGAATGGCGTTGGCCGTGCGATGCTCGCGGCTGAATTGAAGTGCCAAGGAGTCCGCAATGGCTGATCTACTGAAAGTCGAGCGTCGCCCGAACTACGCCATCTTCACGCTCAACCGCCCGGAAAAGCGCAACGCGCTGAACGAAGGCTTGGTTAAAGCAATTGATGAGGCCTGCGCCTCAGTTGAGAACGACAAAGAAATACGTGCCGTTATCCTGCGTGGTGAGGGACGCAGCTTTTGTTCCGGCATTGATCTGGCTGAAGCCGACCGGCTCGAAGGCGGGCATAATCCGATGAGCCTGGAGCACGTCTTTGGCCATTTGGAAAACCTGCCCGTGCCGACCATCGCGGCGGTTCAGGGTGCGGCGCTGGCCGGAGGTTGCGAACTCGCGCTGCATTGCGACCTGCGTATCGCCGGCGATGATGCCCGTATTGGGATGACCGTTTCCAGGGTCGGTCTGCTCGTCCCTTACGATTTTATTCGCAAACTTATCGAGGTGATTGGTTCCGCCAATACGGCGCAGATTCTTTACACAGCCGAGCCGGTTGACGCCCAACGCTCGCTGGCGATGGGCATGGTGCACGAGGTGGTCCCGGCCGCCAAGCTGGACGAAACCGCGGTTGCCTGGGCGGAAAAAGTCTCGTCCAACGCGCCACTTTCATTGCGCGCGATGAAGAAGAGCCTGCGCCGTTCATTGAGCGCGTCCAATGACGCGTGGCACGACGATATTCTCGAATTAGGCCGTCAGGTGCGTGCCAGCAAGGACGCCAAGGAAGGTATCCGCGCCTTTCTGGAAAAGCGCAAGCCGAACTGGCGCGCCGAATAGAGTATCCAGCCCGCCCGTGCGCCTGGAGGCGATTATGCTGAAGAGCGCGCGGGCGGCTTGCACGACCCAGCCATTTCCAGCGAGCTTTTCTTCAATTGCGAGCCAATGCTTTGCGAATCGCGGCGACATTTTGCACCAGCACACTGGGCAAATTCAGGGTTCCTGCCACATTCGAATAGGGATAAAGGCGTGAATTAACGTGTGCGTGAAGCGGCAGACCGCCGCCCTGATGGATTTCATAATCAAGTGGCAAGGGCCCCAGGATATGCACGATGCGGAACAGTGCGCGTGCGAATGGGCGCAGTTCCCCGGCGCTCAACTCCGTAATCATGCCGTGGAAGGCCGGCATCACAACGTCGTAGCTGCGCGGAAAGGCACCGACCGGATTTGAATAACTGACCACTGGCCCGTTGCGCTCAATTACCAGGCCGAGCCGCTCGACGAATGCAATCAATTCGTTCCATAGGTCTGGATGGTGGCGTTCGGCGACAACCTCCGCTTCCAGCGTCGGCAAGGGCGCGGGAGAGCCAATTAGCTGCTGATGGAGATGAGGCTGTGACGCGCCCGATTCGCGCCCCTGGTTTTTGCGAATTACGACCGAATTGACGGCGGGATTTTCGAACATGTGACGCATCAGGCGCACGTCTGTCTGCAAGAGGTGGAAGAAGTGTGCCTCGCCCAGCATGCCGGTCCGCATCACGTCGGCGATACCGCGCGGATGATCGGTGAAATGACGCGGATCCTCGACCACCACATAGGATTCGTTGCGGCCATTGGTCAGTTCGGCTGGGATACGCGGGAACAGGTTGTTGAACACGCGGATAATCCACGACGCGCCTTCAGACTGGCCTCCGGTCCATCCAGGGAACTCGACGGGCACCAGCCGCATCAGCTCAGGAGGCGCCAAGCCCTCATTACCAGGACAGAAGGGGCAAGCCTCGATCGTTTGCCGCAATTCGCCGGGCGAGGGGACGGGCGCATCGGGTCGGAGCTCCTCGCGTCCGCCGAGAGTGAAGGCGAAGCTCTTGCCGCGCACATCGACGACGTATGAAATCACGCCGGTAATCGGATTTTTAATCCACACCAGCGCGCCATCGCGCATCTCATATTCGATAGCCATGAAGGTGACGACATTTCTTTAATCATTGGAGCGCGTTCTTTTCAACGCGCACGGCCAATTAACCGCGATGCGTCCGGTCAGTCGAAGGCCAAAATTGATCACCTTGACTCCGGCGGTTTGCTCGATTATTTCACTAGGGGGGCAGTGAGCCGTTAAGGGCTTGAATAACGCATTGGGGTCTGGTCGCATCGCGCAAGCGGGCACCAGGCTTTTTTTTGACTATAATCCCACTGTCACACCTGAATCGGTGTGGCACATGCAAAGATGCACGTAATCAGGTGTCAGTAAAGCAATATCTTTTCACTCCCGGACCAGTGCCGGTGCCGTCGCAAGTGCTGCTTGAGATGGCGCGGCCCGCGATTCATCATCGCACACCCGAGTTTAGCGCGGTGCTCGACAGCGCGCGCGAACGGCTCAAAGAGCTGTTTGGCACGCGTCAGGAAATCATTTTGATTGCGGCAAGCGGCACAGGTGGGATGGAAGCCGCGGTGACGAATCTGATTGCTCCGGGTGAATCAGCTATTTTCGTCAACGGCGGCAAATTCGGCGAGCGCTGGGGCGGTCTGCTCAAAGCTCATGGCGCAATTGCGCATGAGGTCAAAACCGAATGGGGCCGCGCGGTCAGAGCCGAACAGATTGAAGCGGCTTTGCGCAGTAATCCGCAAGCGCGGGCGGTACTGATGCAGGCGAGCGAGACCTCGACCTGCGCGATTCACCCGGTAAATGAAGTCGCCGCGATCACGCGCCGTTGCGACACCATGCTGATTGTCGATGGGATCACCTCGGTCGGCGTGTTCGAGCAAAAGATGGATGGATGGGGCGTCGATGCACTGCTGACCGGTAGCCAAAAAGCACTGATGCTGCCGCCGGGACTCGCGATGATCGCGCTTTCGCCGCGCGCGCTCGAACGCATGCGGCAGGTGCCCACGCCACGCTTTTATTTCGATCTGGCGCGCGAGCTCAAGGCCCAGCGCGACGATCACACCACCGCCTTCACACCGCCGGTTCCGCTTATTTTCGGACTCAACAAGTCCCTCGAGATGATCCATGCCGAAACTTTGCCGCGTGTTTTCGCCCGCCATCGTGTGATGGGGGAAGCGACGCGTGCGGCGGCACTTGCCTTGGGGCTGAAGCTGCTTGCTCCTGATAATCCCGCTCCTGGAGTGACCGGCATCCTGACGCCGCCGGAACTTGACGGGGCGAAACTGGTGAAGCTGATGCGCGACGAGCTGGGAGTCTCGGTGCAGGGCGGGCAGGACCATATGAAGGGCAAGCTCGTACGT
>JBOHWM010000347.1:0-10020 GCA_050736555.1 Binataceae bacterium (SeqCode) | reverse complement strand
GGATCACGGCGAGCTTGAGCCGCTGCTGGAGTTCGCGAATGAGATCGAGAATTTGCGCTTGGATGGTGACGTCAAGGGCGGTGGTAGGCTCGTCGGCAATCAACAGGCGTGGATTGCACGCCAGCGCCATCGCGATCATCACCCGCTGCCGCATCCCGCCGCTTAACTGATGCGGGTAGTCGCGGATGCGGCGCTCGGGCGCGGCGATACCGACCATGCGGAGCGCCTCGATACTGCGGTCGCGCGTTTCATGGCGCGAGGTGCCCTGATGCAGCCGTATGGCCTCGCCGACCTGGTTGCCGATGGTGAAAACCGGATTGAGCGAGGTCATTGGTTCCTGAAAGATCATCGCGATTTTGGACCCGCGCATGCGCCGCATCTCAGGCTCGCTCAAGCGAACCAGGTCGGTACCGTCGAAGGATATCGAACCGCCCACGATCCGCGCATTTTCCGGCAACAAGCGCATAATCGATAGCACGCTCACGGTTTTGCCTGAACCGGACTCGCCGACCAGTCCCATCAGGCGCCCGGGCGCTATGGAAAAGCTCACGCCATCCACCACGCGCAACTCACCACGCGGAGTGAAAAAGGAGGTTCTCAGATCTTTGACTTCAAGCAGCGATTGCACGCCGACCGAATTTATCATCACGGCGGTGCGTGCCGAAAGGTGGGGTTGGATAGTGAATTCGGCCGGAGAGACGGAATAGAGCGGCCGAACTCCTATAGAACAATCTATTGCGCGAACCAGACCGTATCGCCCAAGCGCACCGTTCCGGGCGCTCCAATCGAGGCGAATACTCCCGCTTTGGCCTGATGATGTTGCGCGACCGCACGCAGGATGCGGAGGTCACGCGGTAATTCTTCCTGCCGATGCGTCGTCATTACACATCTAAGCGCCGGTTCCATCGAGACGATCTTGACCTCGGACCCAACTTCGAGTGTGCCCTTGAGCCATTCGTCTTCGACGAAGCCCTCGCCGTCGTCAGCGGTCTCGACATAAATATTGGGGCGAAAGCGGCGCGGATCGAGTTGTGCGTCTTCGCCGCTCAGATGATGCATGTGCGCGAGTGTGCCACTGGCAATCACGTGAATATAGGCTGAATCAAAGAAGGTGCCTCGCGGAAGCCTGAAGGTGTCGGGCATGGTTTCGCGCGTAAGGCCCGGGAACACGCGCTCGACCGGCACGTCGGCGAAGACCGTCTCCGGGTCGATTTCTCCATACATCTTCTGGCCCGCGACCGCGCGATCCAAGGTCACCTTGCGGCCGAGCACCGATGACAATACCGCGGAGGCATCGCTGCCATCGGCATAGAGCACGCGGCCGTCGGGCAGCGTGATACGCACCGGCGCAGGCTCACTCGCTCTGGGCGCGGTTTCGTAGGCGGCATGAAATTCGAACATATTGGCCCATTTCTTGGCAGTTACCACGCGTCCGTTAGCCACTTCGCGCAAGGCCCAGGCACGGTCGCCGATGACGCCCTGTTCGCCCACTTCAAATTCTTCGAGCCGCTCACCCAGCATCGATTTCACCGGATAGCGGAACAGCGCCTTGACCGTGCCAACTTTACGCTTCTCCATTCTCATGCCTTCTTTCGCTTGAGTATCAGACGGCTAACACGACCGGATCACCGGTGTGGACAGTACCAGATGCGGCCACGAAAGCGAAAACGCCAACGTAGGCCTGATGATGCTCCCATGTAGTGCGCAAAATCGACGGATCGTGTGGCAGCTCGGATTGTGGATGAGTTATCATCGCGCATCGCAGCGCCGGCCGCAGTCCCGCAAGCTTAACCTCGTCTCCAATTTCGAGCACACCACCAAGCCACTCGTCCTCAACGAAGCCGTCGGTATCAGAACGCGTATCAACGTAAAGGTTGGCGCGGAAGCGGCGAGTATCAAAATCCGCGCCTTCGCGGACTCTGCGCAGATGGGCGAGTGTGCTGGTCGCCAGCACATGCATCACGTCTTCGTCGAAGAAATCACGTGAGGGCGGAAACATTTCGCCCCGCGCGATTGCTTCCATCTCCGCTGGCGACGGCCGGGTGGTGGTGACGCATTCGAGCCTGACCTCGCGTGCGAGCCAGCGCGACAGCAACTCGGAGGCGCGCGACTCATCGGCGCCTACCGTGGTGCCATCGGGAAAATCGATCACAACCTTGGCGTCGCTAGAGCTGGCGGAGGTTTCGTGGCGCGCCGCCAGGGCAAGCAGCCCCGCCCACGTCCGCGCGCTCATAATGCCGCCGTACTTGAGTTCCCGCGGGGCCCATACGCGGTCACCATTGATTCCGTTTTGCGCGATAACGGCGGAGGTAAGCTTCTCACCGCGCATCGACTTGACCGGATAGCGCCACAGCGCGCTGACAATTCCGACATGCCGGCGCATTGTGTTAACGCGAGGCAAGGACCTCGGCGAGGTGACGAGTTTCAATCGGAATGCGTTTGCGATGGAGCGCGCCGCCGATCTGCATCAGGCATCCGCAATCATTGGCGACAACCGCCTCGGCGCCACATTCGACTAGCCGCTCGACCTTGTCATCCACGATGGCGGAGGATACTTGCGGGAATTTGACTGAGAACATTCCACCAAACCCGCAGCATTCCTCTTGATGACCGAACTCAACCAGTCTCAAGCCGTTGACCGAGCCAAGCAGCATCAGCGGCTCCTTGCCCACCTTGAGTTCGCGTGTGAGATGGCAGGCGGGATGATAGGCGACGCGCCGCTCATAACGGGCGCCGACATATTTCACCTTGAGCACGTTGACGAGGAATTGCGAGAACTCAAAAATCCACGGCCGTACCGCGGCCACGCGCTCTTTGAGTTCCGGCGCGTTGGCGAGCAAATCGCCATAAAAGACTTTAACCATGCTGGCGCACGAACCCGAGGGAATGATGATCGGCGTCCCCGGCTCGCAGCTTTTGAGAAAACGGCGCGCCAAATCAAGCGCTGGCTCGCGCAGACCTTCGTTGAAGGGAGCCTGCCCGCAGCAGAAAGCGCTCCGCATCGGGCGTACCTTGAGCCGCTGGCCTTCGAGCACCCGCACTACCGCCTCGTTGACCGCCGGATAGAATTCCTCGGCAAGACAGGTTGCAAACAATCTGACTTCGGTCATCTCGGTGGCCTACCTTTCGGGCCAAACTATCACGACGTAAAGCTGCCGCGGGCCATGCACGCCCAACACGATCATCTTCTCGATATCGGCGGTGCGGCTCGGGCCAGTAATCAGTGAAATGCGGCGAGTCGCGATGGTTTCATTGCCAAAAGCGGCAATCACCGCCGCCAAGTCAGGCATCACCCGGTTGGCGTGAACCAGGATGATGTTGATGGGCGGTAGCAGCGTGAGCGAGTTCGGCCGTTGGGCGCCCGCCACGACGGCCACGGTGCCCGTAGCCGCGATTGCGTAATCGGCCTCAATTACACCGAGATCGCACGCGGCCAGCCGCTTCACCGCCTCGTCTTCCGCTGGATTAATCAACTCGAGGTTCGCATGGCGCAGTGCGCTTGAGAACGGTTCAGTCGCGAGCTCCACGCCTTCAGCAAGCGAGGCGCTGTGTATCTCGAGCCGACGCGCCAGTTCGGCAATCTTGCGCGCACTCTCCGACGGCGATAACACACCGATGAAATGACCGCCCACGGCTTCGAGCTCACGCGCGAACTGGGCACACAATTCGGTGCGACGGGCGCTCGGAGCGGTCGGCGCTGATTCAACCTGAGGAAGTGGCACTGGCGCCGTTTCGGGCGGATGGTCGAGCGCCGATCGCACGCTGGAAATCAGCTTATGGAATGCGCTCATGGCTGGGCCTGCCCGCGCGTCCTCCGAGTGCCATGTGATCGCGCGCGCGGCGCGGGAAAATCGCGCGCCCTGGTCCATTCGCTGAACGGCGACGGCATCCACCGTAGATAACCGTCGCGCGCGAACGGTTTGGCAATCAATCCGCCAATTCGCACCATTATGCGCATGCGCCACGGATGCATCGACATGCGGGCGAAACGCTCAACACTGGTGCGCGCGCGCGCGATGGCGCGCGGCCATTTGAGCCCGCCGCCCTCGTTGGCTTTCCAGCGCAGATGCAGCAGGATTCGCGGAATGTCTATGTGCACAGGGCAGATGTCGCGGCATGCGCCGCATAAGGTTGAGGCGAACGGCATATAGCCAGCGGCGCTGCCAAAGAGGCTCGGGCTGATGATGGACCCGATCGGACCGGGATAAGTGGAACCGTAGGCATGACCGCCGATGCGGCGATATACCGGACAGACGTTGAGGCAAGCGCCACAGCGCAGGCAATAGAGCGCCTCGCGCAGAACCGGGTCAGCCAGCATCTTGCTGCGCCCGTTATCGAGAATCACCACGTGCATTTCACGCGGGCCGTCGAGTTCGCCCGGACGCCGCGGCCCGCTGACGAAGTTAGTGTAAGTGGTGAGCTTTTGCGCGGTCGCGGTGCGCGCCAGTACTTCGAGAAAATGGCTTAAGTCCTCGGTGCGCGGGATGACTTTCTCAAACCCCATCACAGCCACGAAAACCTCGGGGATGGTGCTGGAAAGGCGTCCGTTGCCTTCGTTTTCGATCAACACCAGCGTGCCGGTTTCGGCGATTGCGAAATTGGCGCCAGTCACGCCCATGTCGGCGCTAAGAAAGATCGAACGGAGGTTATCGCGCGCCACGACGGTCAGCTTTTCCGGCTGATCGGTGTAATCGATCCCGAACTTTTCGTGGAACAGCCGGCCAATATCCTCTTTGGATAAGTGAATCGCGGGGGTGATAATGTGCGAGGGGCGTTCGCCGCGCAACTGTACAATGTATTCGCCCAAATCGGTTTCGACCACTTCGAACCCGGCCGCTTCCATCGCGCGGTTGAGCCCGATTTCCTCGGTCGCCATCGATTTGCCCTTGACCACGCGCCGCACGCCCGACGCGCGCGCCACGCCCAGGATATAATCGCGCGCCTCATTCGCATCGGCTGCGAAAAAAACCTTGCAGCCGTTGGCTTCGAGCCGCTCCTTGAGCTGGATCAAGAGTTCGTCGAGACGCCCGACGGACTCCTCTTTAATCCGTCGCGCCGCATCGCGCTCGTCTTCATAGCCGGGAAATTCGGTGCGCACATGGGCGAGGTGTTCAAGGTGGCGTCCAGTGGCATTTTCGAGCTTGCGCCGCAATTCCAGATCGGCGGCGCCTCGGCGCGCCTGGTCAAAAAAATTCTGACCCGTATCAAAACCGCTGATCATTGATAAGCGCTAAAGGTCGCTCATGGCGAAGACCGAGAGTTCAATTGAGCCGCGCGACCTGCCGTGTCAAACGCATCACCGCTTCACGCGCGGCGTCGGTTTGCGGATGCTCGGGCGCCTGCGTAATGAAGCTTTGATAATCCTCCAGTGCCGCGCTGAAACATTCGAGCTTTTCATACAGCGCGGCGCGTTCGATTAACTCCTCGATGGAGCGCGGGTCGAGCAACAGAATGCGATCGAGCGCCGCTAAAAGACGCGGCCAGTCGCCCGCGCCGCTATAAATGTTTTTCAAATTGCGCAGCATCCGCGCGAGTATGACGCGCGCTCCAACCGCTTTGATCATCGCGGGATGAAGCTCGACCGGTTGACCATAAATTTGCGTCAAGCGCGCACGAATTTCGTCTAGTCCGAGGAGCACGCCGCCGTTGAACGGATCGATGATCAATTCGCCGCGTTGGTCCACCGCTTTGACCAGGAAGTGGGTTGGAAAGGAAACGCCAAAAAGGTTGAGTCCCAGCCGGCGGCCCAATTCGATGTAAACCAGCGAGAGCGTGATTGGGATACCGAGGCGGCGGTCCAGTACGTCGTTCAGAAACGAATTGCGCGGGTCCGCGAAGTTTTCGCGATTGCCCTCAAAGCCCTTGTTCGCGAACATAAACTCGGAGAGTAATTGCACACGCTCGACCGTATCCGTGCCGGCATTTACCATCGGTTCGGCTTCTCGGCTAAGCTGCGCCAGCCGTTCCAAGTACTTTTCGACGTCCAGATCGGTATATTCCTCTTTGGCTAACAGCAACGCGGCACGCGCCAAGGGAATCGGCTCGCGCGCGACCAATCTCGCTAATTCATTGCGGGCATCGTTCATCGGCAATTGTCACCGCCTGAAACAATCTGAGGCAACGCAAGTTCCGGATAAAATTCGGCCTTCCTGAACTATCCTGCTCGCCTGATTGCCTTCCAGTCTTGACCATTTGCGGCTGTATTCTCAAGCCGTGCTCGCCAGCGCCAAATCAATTTCACCCGCGACCCCGGGATCAGGCTCACGAGCGCGGGCACGTTCGAGCGCCTCCTTGGCCGCGGCGCCGCCGAGGTGGCCCAAAGCCCAGGCTGCGTGACCACGCACCAGCGCTTCCGGCTCGTGTGCGATGACCCGCGCCAGTACGGGAACAGCGGCGGCGTTGCCGCTGTTGCCGAGCGCTATCGCGCAATTGCGCAATAGTCCACGGCGTTTGGCGCGTTTGATCGCGCTGTGCTTAAAGCGGCGGCGAAACCCTTCTTCGTCCAGTTCCATCAATTCAACCAGCGATGGCGCCAGTTCATCATTGACCGCGGCGGCCCGCTGCGCATCGTTATTCCAAGGGCATACCTCTTGGCAGATATCACAGCCAAAGATCCAATTGCCCATCCGCGGGCGCAATTCAAGTGCGATTACGCCGCGATGTTCGATCGTCAGATAGGAAATACATAGCCGCGGCTCGATTTTGTAGCCATGCTCAAGCGCGCCGGTCGGACACAAGTCCAGGCATTGCCGACAACTGCCGCAATGCTCGCGATACGGTTCCGAAGCCTCATCGAATTCAACGCTGGTGAAGATTTCCGCCAGGAAGAAATACGAGCCGTGATACCGGTTCAGCAGATTGGTGTTGCGGCCGAACCACCCCAGGCGCGCCTTCGTGGCCCATTCGCGCTCGAATACGGCGCCAGTATCAACATATACGCGCGTCACCGCTGCCGGCCGCATCTCGGCCAGCATGCCAGCGACCTCACGCGCACGTGCTATCACGGTTTCATGATAATCACCACCGAGCGCGTAAGAAGCGAGACGGCCGCGCAACTCGGAGCGCCAATCAAGCTCCGGCGGTCTAGGTGCCGCATACGGCCAGGCCAGGCTGATTACGGACGTGAGGCGCGCATCCAGCGTCCGAGGATCGAAGCGGCGCTCCGGTTCACGGGCCAGGTACGCCATCTCGCCATGACGGCCCTCCGCGAGCCATTTTTGGTAAAACGGTACGCGATCGGCGAGACGCTCTAGGCGTGCGAATCCCACCAACACAAACCCGGCGCGAATCGCGCAAGCGGAAAGCTGCCGTTCGAAACTGCCCATCAATGGTTAATTATAACTCATTCGGGCGGCGGCGGCGTGCCTCATAGGGCTCGCTTGCGAGCCCGTAGCGAGGGAGGCGGCGGACGCGGCGTCAACAATTTTTATCGAACTTGTTTCACGGTCCGTTATGATGGCCGTTCCTCCAATGCGGCGGAAGTGCGCGCCGCATCCGGGTCGGACATGAAGTGGATGCGTTGACTCGGTTTTTGCACTAAACTTATGGTTGCTCAAAGTAGCGATTTTACTCGCGGAGGCTTCGATGTCAGGGGAACTCCACCAGGAGCATAAAGAAATTGAGACGGCCAATGAACTGTCCAGCGTGAAGCTCACGCCCAAAGCACTCGACGCGGTAAAGAAATTGCAGCGCAAGGAAGGCTTGGATGCCGACCAGGCGCTGCGTATCGCGGTTGTCGGTGGCGGATGCTCGGGTTTTCAATATTCGTTGAATTTTGACGTGCAAAAAGACGGCGACACCGTGACGGAATTCGACGGTGTACGCGTCGTCATCGACGATGTTTCATTGCCCTATATAGCGGGCACCACTCTGGATTACGTCGAAGGCCTGCACAATGCTGGCTTTCGCTTTGACAATCCGCGCGCCAGCCGCACCTGCGGGTGCGGCTCGTCGTTCAGCGCCTGAGCTTAAACAATCAGACGGCGGCAAGCGTGGCGGCGGAGCATGCGGTGACACCTCTTCGACAAAGTGTGCCGGCTGATCTGAGCGGAGACTAGTGTGCGGGATCTCGAGGACAACGGCATCATCGTTACCGGCGCAACACGCGGAATCGGGCGCGCAATAGCGCTCGAATGTGCGCGCCGCGGCGCTGATGTCGCGTTCAACTTTATCAAAAGTGAAGCGGGCGCCGAGCAACTCAAGACGGAAATCGAGAGCCTCGGTGTCAAGTCGGCCGCTTTCAAGGTCGATGTCGGTGATCTGAAGGCAGTGCGCGAAATGGTCAACGCGGTCAAGGGCGCTTTTGGCCATATTGATGGCCTGGTCAACAACGCCGGGCTTATACGGGACAAACTGCTGGTGATGATGACCGAGGACGACTGGTCCGAAGTTATTCGCACGAATTTGACCGGGACTTTTAATTTCGCCCGCGCGACGGCTTTCATGATGATGAAGGCGAAGCGCGGTTCGATACTGAACATCACGTCGGTAAGTGGCTTGGTGGGAATGCCGGGGCAGGCCAATTACTCCGCCGCGAAGGCCGGGATAATCGGCATGACCAAGTCGATGGCCAAGGAGCTTGGGCGTCTTGGGGTGCGGGTGAACGCGCTCGCCCTGGGATTTATCGAAACCGATATGACCGCCAATATGCCGGAGGACAATCGCCGAGCGGCGCTCGAGCTCATCCCGTCGGGTCGCTTTGGCCGGGTCGAGGACGTGGCGCCGATGGCGGCTTTTCTACTCTCTGACGCGGCGGCTTACGTCACCGGCGCGGTGGTCCGGGTGGATGGCGGACTCGCCATGTAAGTATGTGGCGCGTTCGCGCTGTTTAGCGTCAATATTGATTGGCGGAATTTTTTCAACGGTCGTGGATTCCGCCTTAGGATAATCGCTGGTTAAAGAACAGTGGCTGACACGGGACCAGTTTTCTATGAGACCGAGCCGCCCCAGGCGTCTCGTGAGTTGGCGGAACTACGCGGCTCGCCTGATTACGTGGCACCGTTCGAAGTCGTGCGCCGCCGCGTGATCGACGACTATTTCGAGGGGCGCATGACGATCGATGCCACCGTGGTCATTCGCGTCGGCAATATCGAGGAGTCCGAGGCGGCGCGTGGTGTCGGCGTGGTCCATGCGCTTGATGTCGCCTTGCGCAAGGCCTTGCTCAAATATTTTCACTACCTGGAGGCGGTCCACGTCACCGAGACCTACACTCACGCGACCGGTGAATCGACCGACGCCGAAGTCATGTCGGTCAAGAAATTCTCCGATGGCCAGTTGGCGTGGACGACCCTGGCCAAGTCCGCCAATACCGTCGAGGCTGGATGGAAGTCGCTGGTCGACGGTTACGAATGGCGCATTAATCAAGAAATCAACAAACAGCGGCGCGTGACTGGTAATCCGCGCTTATCGCGGCGCTGATCAAAACGCGTTACGAACTCCACCCCCATGGCCCGCACGAGGCTGATCCCGCGGCTGGCAAGGCACGAGCAGGGCGCGTAGCCGTCCTTTATGACGGTGGCTGCGCGATGTGCCGCGGGAGCATCGAAGGACTGCGCCGCTTCGACAATTCCGGGGTGCTCGATTTGCTCGATATTCACGATGAGGCTGTCCGCGCGCAATTCCCCGCGCTGCGCATGGACGATCTGATGAAGGAAATATACGCGGTGGACGACCGTGGTAACATCTGGCGTGGAGCGCGGGCGATTAATGAAATCATCCGCCGTCAACACGGCCCGCGCGCCTATCTGTCCTATCTATGGCGTCTGCCGGGGTTCGCATGGATCGCTGATCTTCAATATAAGCGTATTGCCGGTTCCCGCTACGAAAAGTAGTCAAAAACTGAGGAGGCCACGCCGTTCCTGTCTATCTATCTGGTGGCAATCGCGGCGAGCCTTGTGGACGGAGTCTTTTGCCCGGCGTAAACATCGATCTCGTCATGAAGGAGGCTGTCAACCTGCACGAAGCCAAGACGCATTTTTCCAGGGTCGTTTGAGCCGACACCATATCGAGGCTCCGCTCTGG
>JBOHWM010000346.1:0-4860 GCA_050736555.1 Binataceae bacterium (SeqCode) | reverse complement strand
CGTGTGGTGAGGTGGAGTTCACCGGCGCCGTTTTCACGCTTGGCGTTAGTGGCGGCGCGTTATGCGCCGTACATCCGGTGGCTACGAGTAGCAGGGTTCCGGCAAGGGTAAAAAGGGCCCGTCTCGTCTTCAAACCTCAAACCCAATCTTTCAGCCCGCCGCGGTGATGGAAGATGTCGCATCGGCGGCGTGTATGAGAGCTTCATTCTAGTCCGAAGCTGGAGTATCAACAATTGACTGTGAAATACCGCGCGGGAAAAGCTACGACTTCGGGCGTGGCGAAGGGAACATGTGATGATTATGTTATTCGCCGAGCGGCCGAAGTTTTGAACACACCTCGCAGACTGGTTTGCTGGGCTCCACTTCGTTCCGCTTGGGGCTTTAACGTGAATTGTGCGTTTGCGGGCGGAATGGTATTCTGTTTCACGGTCGCTTCGAGAGTATAAATGAAAGCTGGAATTCACCCCAAATATCGCCGCTCCCTGGTTACCTGCGCTTGCGGCAATACCTTCGAAACCCGCTCCACGGCTCCGGAAATCCATGTAGAGGTCTGCTCGAATTGCCATCCGTTCTATACCGGGCAGCAGCGCCTGGTGGATACCGCCGGCCGTGTGGAGCGCTTCAAGCGCAAATACGGAATCAAGTAGCTTTGCAGCGGCCATCCGCGACTGGGCGCGTTCCCAAAATGCGCGCAGTCGCGGATTTTCCTATCGCGCATTCATCATCTTCCAACCATAGCGATGGTTTGACGCTCCGATGCTGGAACGGCTCAACGGAATCGAGGAACGCTTCGCGGAGTTGGTGCGCCGGCTCAGCGACCCGGCGGTAATCGCCAATAATCGGGAATACGCACAGTTAGCCAAAGAACGTGCGCAACTCGAAGAGGTAGCGACCTGTGTCCGCGAATACCGCAGGATCAGCGAGGATATCGCCGGCCATCAGGCGGTGCTCGAAGGCGATGACGCCGAGTTGCGCGAATTGGCTAAAGGCGAGTTGCCCTCGATGCATCGCCGGTGTGAAGCGCTCGAAGAGCGGCTGCGCTTTTTGCTACTTCCGCGCGATCCCAACGACGAAAAGAACGTATTGCTGGAAATTCGTGCGGGCACCGGCGGCGAGGAGGCGTCACTCTTTGCTGGTGAACTGTTCAGGATGTATTCGCGCTACGCCGAGCGCCATCGATGGCGGGTTGAAACCCTCAGTCTCAGTGCTACCGGGCTAGGAGGCATCAAGGAGGTGATCGCTCTGGTGAGCGGGCACGGCGCGTACAGCCGCCTCAAGTTCGAGGGCGGCGTCCATCGCGTGCAGCGGGTGCCCGCGACTGAGGCCTCGGGACGGATTCATACCTCGGCCGTAACCGTGGCGGTGTTGCCCGAAGCGGACGAGGTCGAAGTCAACATCAACGAGGAAAAGGATTTGCGCATCGACGTGATGCGTGCGTCAGGTCCGGGCGGCCAAAGCGTCAATACCACCGACTCGGCGGTGCGCGTGACCCACCTGCCCAGTGGCATCGTGATCGTGTGCCGCGACGAAAAATCACAACATAAGAACAAGGCGCGAGCTCTCAAGATACTGCGGGCAAGACTGCTCGAAATGGCACATGCCGAGCAGGACGCCAAAATGGCGCAGACACGCCGTTCGATGGTGGGAACGGGTGATCGATCGGAACGGATTCGCACCTACAACTTTCCTCAATCGCGCGTAACCGATCACCGGGTGAATTTGACGCTTCATCAGCTCGACCAGGTGCTCGACGGCGCGCTCGATTCATTGATTGACGCGCTGTCGACCAAAGAGCAGGCAGCCCTGCTAAGCGCGTGAGCGCGATGACTGAGCCTGGGCGGGAGCGCTCGATGCTCGATCGCCTTCTCAGCGACGCAACGGACATTCTGGCGCGCTCAGGGATTGACAACCCGCGCTTTGAAGCCGGGTTAATGCTGGCCGAGGCGGCGGGGGTCAGCCGAGCTCAACTGCTTGCGCGCATTCCCGCGATTGACACCGCGGTGTCGTCCCGATTCGCACGAATGGTAGCGCGGCGCGCGTCACGCGAGCCGTTTGCCTATATCGTAGGGCGTAAGGAGTTCCACTCAATTGAGCTTGAGGTGGGCCCCGACGTACTGATTCCGCGCTGCGAGACCGAAACCCTGGTGGATCTCGCGCTCGAATTTATCGCTGGCCACGAACATCCGTGGGTGCTCGATATCGGCACCGGGTCGGGTGCGATTGCCCTTGCGATCGCGGCTAGCAACACGCGCGCGCGACTGGTCGCGCTGGATATTTCAACGGCTGCGCTGACGATCACGCGCCGCAACAGCCTCCGTTTGGGACTGTCACGACGAGTCGAATTGGTCAAGGCTGATTGCTGGATTGCGCACTCCGGCCACGTTTTAGGCAAATTTGATTTGATCGTGTCGAACCCGCCGTACGTTTGTGACCGCGAGATCGCCACGCTTCAGCCCGAAATCGCGCGTTACGAACCGCGTATCGCGTTATCCGGCGGACCTGACGGCCTTGATTTCTATCGTCGCATCGTCGCCGGATTGAGTGATCATCTTGCCGCTGAGGGCGCCGCGATGGTCGAAGTTGGAGATGATCAAGCGGATCGTCTGGCCGCGATTTTCACGGCGGATAGATTTGAAATCACGCTACATCGCGATTTGGCCGGAACGGCGCGGGTGGTACGGATACGCAAACGAACCTGATTGGTTCAACTGTGGCGCCTATCTATACTAGCTCGCGCGCAAACGCATATGCGCGATTTAGGGGCGCGTGCCACTGTGGCAGGAAACGTCGCGCTGGGCTGGTGTCATCCGAGGGGAGGAGGCAATGGCGGTCGCCTGTTCGAATATCCAGGCAATTCCATCCGGCGGCGGACAGCAGTGCGCACGTGCGCGGTGCTGAGCGCCAGTGATGGATAAGATCATCATTCATGGCGGAGCGCGCCTTTGTGGCAAAGTTACCTTGAGCGGCAGCAAGAACGCCACGCTGCCGATCATGATGGCGGCGTTGCTGACCGACGAGCCGATTGTCATCCACAATGTGCCGCGTTTGCGTGATGTCGCCACTGCGCTGGCGCTATTGTCCAGACTCGGCGTTGAGGCCCGCTGGCTCGATCATCACGCCTTATACCTGCATGCGCGCACAATTGCCTCGCAGGAGGCGCCTTACGAGCTGGTCAAGACGATGCGCGCCTCGTTTGTGGTTTTGGGGCCGCTGTTGGCGCGCAGTGGACGAGCGCGCGTATCAACGCCCGGCGGATGCGCGATCGGCGCCCGGCCGGTCAATCTGCATATCGCCGGAATCCGCTCGCTCGGAGCGCGCATTCAGTTTCGTCATGGCTACGCTGAGGCGCGCGCGGATCGGCTTACCGGCTCACGCATATGGCTCGATACGCCTTCCGTCGGGGCCACCGAAAATATCATGATGGCGGCGGTATGCGCGCGTGGACGCACGGTTATCGAAAACGCCGCGCGCGAGCCCGAAGTTCAGGATCTTGCGCGTATGCTCGGCGCGATGGGAGCGCGGCTCTCCGGCGCTGGCACGCATGTGATTGAAATCGAGGGTGTCGAACGTCTGCACGGAGCTGAGCATAGCATCATCCCCGATCGTATCGAGGCGGGATCATTCATGGTGGCGGCAGCCATCACGAGCGGCGACTTGACGATTACGAATGCGCCGTTGGACCATTTGGACGCGGTCGTCGCCAAGCTCAGGGAATGCGGCGCCGAAGTCGAATGCCACGACGGCGGAATGCGCGTCAGCCGTGCCGGAGTGCTCAAACCAGTCGAGTTGCGTACGCTGCCATATCCGGGGTTTCCGACTGATCTGCAAGCGCAAATGATGGCTTTGCTAACTCAGGCGGCCGGCACCTCGGTAATCACCGAAACGATTTTCGAAAACCGTTTCATGCATGCGCAGGAATTATTGCGGATGGGCGCCGACATCGTGATGAAGGGGCCGACCGCGGTGGTGCGTGGTCCCGCGCGTCTGAGTGGCGCGCCCGTCATGGCGACTGATTTACGCGCCTCGATGGGGCTGATTCTAGCCGGGATGGCCGCTGAAAACACCACGGAATTGAGCCGCGTATATCACCTCGATCGCGGCTACGAGGCGCTTGACGCTAAACTCATCGCGCTAGGTGCGCAGATAGAACGCACGGGTGAGTAGGCCGATGAAATTGCGTTTGCTCGACGGCGGCTCGCCCGAATGCGAGCGGTTTCTTAAGGCGCTTGAACATCGGCGCGCTGATAATGGCGGCGCGGTGGAGCAGGCGGTGGCCGCGATTATTTCGGCAGTGCGCCGCGGCGGTGACCGTGCGTTGATTCGTTTAGCCAAACGCTTCGATGGAGCGCGGTTGCGACCCGAAACGATTCGGGTTGGCGCGAAAGAATTAAAAGCAGCGCGTGACAAGCTCACACGAGCGGAACGCGCGGCGCTTGAATTGGCGGCGCGCCGGATAGCGGCGTTCCATCGTCGCACGCTCGATCATTCCTTCAATTATGTCGACGCGCTCGGAATGCGGCTCGGCCAGTTGGTAACACCGCTCAGCCGCGTGGGCATCTACGTGCCGGGTGGGCAGGGTGCCTATCCCTCGACGGTCCTGATGAATGCACTACCGGCGCGGGTGGCGGGCGTGGGTGAAATCGTCATGGTCTCGCCGGCCGGCGGCGACGGCGACCGTCAGATAACACTGGCTGCCGCCGCGATCGCCGGTGTCAACGAGGTTTATCGAATTGGCGGCGCGCACGCGATCGCCGCGCTGGCGTATGGCACCGCGACGATTCGCCCGGTCGATAAAATTGTCGGCCCCGGCAATGCGTACGTGCAGGCGGCTAAGCGCATGGTCTATGGCATAACCGATAT
>JBOHWM010000345.1:0-4131 GCA_050736555.1 Binataceae bacterium (SeqCode) | reverse complement strand
CTTGAAAGTACCAGTGAACTTTATACAGCGGATCGCAATGCGCAAATCAGCTAGTTACGACGATAGGGAACTGCCAATTATGAGACTCACGACGTTCGTATTTGAAGAATTCTGCGATGACCGCTGTTGACGCTTGGAGAATAATCGTTCTTATAAAGATCGTACAATTCAACGTCAACGCGATAGGCGATTAGTGTGCGCTGACTTTGGCATGGTTCACCTGCACTGCCATTTGCGCGTGCTCTAGCGCAGAATGCAGATGAGAGTGGCGCGGCGCCGCGCCTAGCCGACACATGAACATCACGCACGAGGGCACCCGCGCACGTATCCGTACCCAGTGGGGCATCCCGCCCTGGCCCCGGCGTGACGTCGGCACACGTCCCTTCTCCGGCGCGCAAACTTATGACGTTGCGATCGTCGGTGGCGGGTTGACCGGCAGTTCGGCGGCGCTACATCTGGCGCGCCGTGGGCGGCGCGTGGTCGTATTCGACGCGGGCCGCGTCGGCGACGGCGCCAGCGGACGCACCGGCGGACTGGTGCTCGAAGGTACCGCGCGCGGGACGATGGAAGGGGCCTCGACCTGCCTGGAGGAACTCACCCGGCTGGTTCACGAAGAACGTATCGAATGCGGCCTGCGGTTACCCGGATGCTGGGAAATCGCACATCGGCCGGCCGCAAAACTCCAGCCGCGCTTACCATGGCATGACAACGGTTCGCCGGTCAGCGTGGTGAGGACGGTGACGGGCGGCGTGGCCGATCCGATGGCGCTGTTATGTGGAATTGCCAATGCGGCAATTAAGGCCGGCGCCGTGATTCATGAAAATGCGCCGGTGAAGCATCTCAGATTCGGCCCGCCCGTGACCCTCGAACTCGATCAAGGCGAAGTGCGCGCCGCACATTGCGTGGTTGCGCTCAACGCCTGGAGCACGACCCTTCTGCCGGCGCTCGGCACGATGGGCAGTGCATTGACTCTGGCCTGCGCAACCGCGCCGGTCGAGGATTCGCTCCTCGAAGATATCGGACTTGCCGCCGGTATCCCTTTCTATACGATTGATCAGCCCTATCTGTGGGGACGTTTGACTGCGGAAGGACGCATTATTTTCGGCGCGGGGCTGGCATGGGGCAAGCCCGAGGCACTGGAGCGGGTCGGGCTCGACGCGCCGGTGGTCGAGGAATGTTTTGTGCGGCTTGAAGGACGTATCCGCCAGCTTCATCCACGGCTGCACGACCTCGGCGCGCTGACGCGGTGGGGCGGGCCGATTTCGATTCCAGAGCGGATGACGCCGGTTATCGGAGCCTTACCCGACGCGCCGCATATCTTTGTCGCGGGGGGTTATTCCGGTCACGGGGTCGCGCTCAGCGTTCATGCGGGGCGGTTGATCGCGTATGCGATCACAGACGGCGCCACCCTGCCAAAATGGGGCGCCCCCGCGCGCCGCAAATGAGCGAACGAACAAAAAATTCATCGCTCCGCGTAGATCCCTCCGCTACGTTTGCAGACTCGCTCCGGTCGGAGTGAAAAAGGGGAGCAGGGAGGATTCACCAATGCTGGTCGACAACGTCAACGGGAACTTCGCTTTCATTCGCGGTATCGGCGCTTTTTCCTCGGGCGCCATCGCACAGCCCGGTTTTGAAATCGTGCATGCGGCGTTAAAGCCCTTGCCCCCACTCTCCGCAGGTTTCGAACTGGTCCAGGCTCATCTTGGTGAAGTCAACCGTCCGCTCGCGGCACTGTGTGGGATGGAGTTGCGCATTCCCAAGGTACTGACGCCGGCGCAATTCGAAGAGTTTAATCGTCCTTACATCGAGAAGCTGGCGTCCTGGCGGTTACTCGTCGATGACACGAATCCGGTCGCGCGCACCAATGTCGCGCTCGAAGTCAATCCCATCACGGAACCTTGCCTGGCCGGCTTCTACTATACGATGCCGTCCACGGTCAGCGTCAAAACTATCGTGCTGGCTGGCGCGCCCGAAATTAAATCGCGCGAGGGCGGTCGTGCGGCTATCGTCGCCAGCGGCGACACCTCTACCGACGGGATGCGGCAAAAAGCCGAATGCGTGCTCGCAATGCTGAGTGAGCGGCTGGCCGAAATGCGGATGGACTGGAGCTCCATCTCGGCAGTGAATCTCTACACTGTCCACAACATTTATCCGCTGATGGCGACCACTATCGCACAGGCGCTTGGCGTCGCCAGCCGTTACGGGGTCAACTGGATTAATGCGCGACCGCCCGTGACCGGGCTCGATCTCGAGATGGATGCGCGCGCGATACGCCATGAACTCGTCCTGCGTTGAGATTCGGCAAAAAATTCGTGTAACTAGCTCTTCTGAGGTTGTTCACAACTCTGGTTATCAGACTTGTCGCCCTAGTGGTTTACGAATAGATTCGCCCGTTTGTAGGATCCTACGATTCAGGAGACCGGGGAAACAATGAGAAAGCCACCAACCGCAACCTGCTTCCGCTATACAGCTCACGCGAGCGTCGCAATCATAGTCGTGATCGCGCTCATTGCCTGCTTGCCATGCGGTGCGCGAGGCGCCGATCTATGTGTGAATTCGCGCGGAGCGCGAGGCTGCTTCGCGACCGTGCAGGACGCCATCAATGCGGTCACGGCTCCTGACACTACGATCATGGTCCAGAAGGGAAGCTATACCGCCGTGTGCCTTGGCCCGGCATGTGCGGTCGCGACCATCAGCGCCGTCGCGTCGAACGACGCCGTCCTGGTGGGCCTCACTTTACAATGCGGAAACGGCAGGAATCCGCGCGTGACGCTTAACGCGTCCGGGCTCGACCATGCGATTTATGTGAGCGGCGTCAACCAGGTGACGATCGCCGGATGCGTGGCGGAGGACGCCGGCCGCGAAGGTATTCTCGTCGAAAATGCCGATAACGTTCATCTCATCAATAACGACGTCGAGAACAACGACCTGGCGATGGCCCGTACCGTCGGCAAAGGGACGCCCGCTTGTCCAAGCTTTCTTTCACCTGGCGGTGCGACGCTTCAATGTTGTCCGGACGCGTTCAAGGGCGGCCCCGGGAATTTTCCCGAAGACAACGACGATTGCGGTGAAGCTATCCACCTGCGCGCCGTGACAAATTCGGTCGTCGAGGGGAATCTGGTTCAGGACAATATCGGCGGGATTCTGCTTAGCGACGAAACCGGTCCTAACGAAAATAATCTCGTCACGAATAACAGCTCGATTCATAACTTGAAGTTCGGTGGCGATTGCGGCGTGACCCTCGCCTCGCATCTCGCCTGCGCCACCGGTTCCACTGACGCCACCGGATGCATCCTGGCGCCGCCAGTAGCGGGCATATTTCAAGCCAACGGGGTTTTTCATAATGCCGTGATCGGCAACCTGTTGACCAATAACGGCGCTTCGGGCACCGGCGTATTCGCCAACCCCGGCATCCCGCCCGGAGGAGCGACCAAAGCCTATGGCAACCTGATCACGGCTAACGTGGTGAAAAATAACGGCGAGCCCGGCATCGCCATCCACGTGCATGCGGCCAACGGCAACGCCGACAACAACGTTATCCAGGGAAATGTCATTAGCGGCAACGGCGGTGATTCTGAAGCCGAGGGCAATTCGCCGCCGGATACTGGTATCGAACTGCTGAGCAACGGCAATTTCCCGCCATTTTCGCCCGCCGCGCCTATCAACGGCACGATTATCTCGGGCAATAAGGTCTCCGGCGAGGATATCGACCTATGGGTTGGCAACACCGCGACCGATGCCGCCGCATTTTTGAATAACCTGGTCGGGAACGGCACGGTCGGCGTCAAGAATGCGGGTAGTGGCACGGTGACCGCGACTGACAATTGGTGGGGTTGCCGCCAGGGACCTGGTTCGCGCGGATGTGCCAGTATCGCTGGAACGGTTATCAGTACACCGTTCCTGTCGCGGCCCGCGAACTGAATCAAAACGTAGCCGAGACGCCGCGTCGGGGAGGTGAAACTGTAAAAACGTAGTAGGATTTGCCAGTCGGCTCGCGGCGGGAGGCGACGCTCTGATGGAGCCATTCGAAAGCGAACAAGGTGCGCGATATCTTGAACAGGCGCAGGCGCTAAGACCCACTATCGTCGCGGCGCGCGACGAGATTGAGCAAGCCCGGCGCTTGCCCATGCC
>JBOHWM010000344.1:0-15323 GCA_050736555.1 Binataceae bacterium (SeqCode) | reverse complement strand
GCGGCAAACCAGGGTGGCGGAGGCGATGTGCGTGCCGGCCGCGCAGGCCTTCAGTATCGCGGGCGTCGCCTTTGAAGTTAGCATTTGAAAGCTTAAATCCGACATTGAAACTTTGCCGGCGGTGCCTCCTTGTCCGTGCCCGAATGTTCCCGGCTGATTGGCGCTCCATGCATAGGACATGACATCGATCCAGTTCTTATGGTTCTGGTCTTCGCTCTCACCATCAATTCCTTCAAGTTTCAGAAAATAGTCAATTGCCATCGCCCGTGCTCCTTATCCTTATCCAAGTAATGCGGTGTAAGCGTGCCGCAAGAAAAAGAATTCCCTCACCTATGACCGCGCTGATTGTGGCAATTCCGCGACCAGACGCAACGACGCGGTCAATTCGTCAAGCTGGAAATGTGGCCGCAAAAAAGCCACCGCCCGATACGCTCCAGGCTTGCCCTTGATCTCCGAGACCTCGATCCGCGCCTCGCGCAATGGATATTTGGCCTTGTCACTCTGCGAACCCTCGTCCGAGGCCAGCACGTAATTCGAAATCCAGCGATTGAGAAAACTCTCGCAATCCCCGCGCGACATGAAGCTGCCAATTTTGTCACGCATCATCGCCTTGAGATAATGGGCAAAGCGCGAGGTCGCCATCAGGTATTGCAGTTGCGATGAAAGCCGCGCGTTGGCGTTGGCGGCGTCGGTGTCGTACTTGCGGATTTTCTGGCACGACTGCATGCCAAAGAAGGCCGCGTAATCGGTGCCTTTGCAATGCACCAACGGAATGAAGCCGAGGTCCGACAGTTCCTTCTCACGCCGGTCAGTAATAGCGATTTCGGTTGGGCATTTCAGTGCGATCTCGCCCTCGTCAGTGCGGAAAGTATGGGTCGGCAGGCCTTCAACCAGACCACCGCCCTCGACTCCGCGAATCGCCGCGCACCAGTTATATTTGGCAAACGCGTCGGTCAAACGCGTGCCCAGCGCGTAGGCGGCATTGCCCCACAAGTACTTGGAGTGATCTTTGCCATCGACGTCTTCGACGAAATTGAATTGCTCGACCGGTGTGGTTTCCGGCCCATACGGCAGACGCATCAGCACATGCGGCAGCGTCAGTCCAACGAAGCGCGAATCCTCGGACTCCCGGAACGATTTGTACTTCGCGTATTCCACTGTGTCGAAAATCTTCGACAGATCGCGGGGCGTGCCAAGCTCGGTGAAACCGTCGAGATTGAACAATTCGGAGGAGGCGGCCGAGAAAAACGGTGCATGCGCGGCAGCGGCGACGTTCGAGAGCTTCTCGAGCATTGCGATATCCTGCGGATGCCGTCCGAACTCGTAATCGCCGATCAACGCGCCGAATGGCGCGCCACCAAACGTACCGAACTCCTCTTCGTAAACTTTCTTGAACAGCGCGTTTTGATCAAACTCGCTGGCGCGTTCGAGGTCTCGGCGCAGGTTGTCCTTGGAGCTGTTCAACACCTTGAGCTTGAGCATCGTGCTGGTTTCGCTCGACATCACCAGGAAGTGCAGACCGCGCCATGACGCCTCCAGCTTTTGAAACTCCGGCTGATGCATGATCTGGTTGAGCTGGCTCGACAATAGCTGGTCAATGTCGGCGATGCGCGCATTGATGGTCGCTTCGAGGTCCTTGGAAACGCGCAGCGTGCCCTTCATCACCTCTTCGACCAGCGTGACGATTTCACGCTTGGATTGCGCGCGCTGTTCCTCGTCGCGTCCGATGCGGGTTTCCGAGATGACTTGGTCGAGCAGGGTCGCCGGTTGCTGAGCCGCCTCGCCCGGCGCCACGGCAGCCGCCGCCGGTGTTTGTTCCTGAGCGGATTCCTTGGCGTCACTCATGGTCACGCGTCTCCTTGTGGATTTTTCTTATCGCCGGCCGAGGATTCCTTGCTGATGCGCTCAGCCATTTCGGTATTGCCGATGATCTCCTTGAGCTTGTCGCCGAAGCGTTCGTTGACGCCGGCCTTGGCCAACAGCCCGCTGAGTTGCTCGCGGACTTCCATCAGTTTGCGCAGGGGTTCAACCTGGCGGGCGACCTGGGCCGGTTCGAAATCCTCGATACCGTTGAAATGCAACTCAAGGCCCATCTTGCTGTCGTCGCCGGTCAGCTTGTTATCGACCTGGAAGGCCAGCCGCGGTTTCATACCCTTCATCACGTCGTTGAAATTGTCGCGATCGATGTCTACGAATTTGCGATCGCGCAGGCGTGGCAGCGGCTCTTCCGGATTGCCCGACAGATCCGAGATCACGCCGAGTACAAACGGCAGTTCCTTCATCTCGATGGCATCGCCAAGTTCGACATCGTAGGTGATATGGACGCGTGGCGGACGGACGCGGTCAAGCTTATGCTGCGTACTCTCTCTGGCCATCGGCATTCCTCCAAAATCGGGCTAATATCCCGGTTTACTCCTGTTTGCTGAGCCCCAGCGTCTCGCGAATGTGCGCCAGCACGCCCTGATCGCTGATTACGTCGGTAAGCCACTGCTCGAGCGGCATCTGACCCCATCGCACCGCGCGCTGCACCAGGTATGAGACCGGACTTTGCGGCTCTGTGCGCTGAAAATAGGCGGCGATTGCTTCGAGACGCTTGAGTGCGTCGGCGCGATCAATCGGCTCCAGCGGCACAATCTTTCCTCCGGTGGCGACCGCCGCTTGCGGAACTGTCGGCGCGGCTGCCGTTGCGCCATTGTTGACGGGCGGCACAGTGGCATCAGCTACAACGGACTCGACGGGGTCGGGCTCGATTTCGCGTTTTTTCTTGAGGATAGGCGATAACACGTCGCGGCAGTCTTCCAACGCCTTTTTGATGCGCATCAGGCTCGGAGCGTCGCGGCCAAATTTCTGGTCGATGATCGCGGCCAGCTTCTCGCATTCTGTGAAGCTATCGCCTACGTCCGCGAAGAGCGTTTCGTAAAATTTGCGCGGAGAGGCTGCTACCGCCTTATCAAACTGTTCACCCGCGATTTTGCCTTCCGCCACTGCCGCCTTCATCAGGTCGGGGTTTTTGCGGCCCAGTTCATCGACCGCACGCGATTCCTGGTAGCGCAGATAGGAGTAACCTTCGCCGGTATCGACCGGCATCGCCAACGGCAGCTCGAGCAAAGCCGGCGGCAGCTTGTCATTGAGCCATTCCAGCGTGCCGGCGCGCGCCTCAAAGTCACCATCTTCGGGCTGCGGAAAGCATAAATCCCAGAAACGCTCGTGCAAGCCAATCATCAGGCGGAAACCGTCGCGCGCACCGGGGAAGCCATCCAGTTTGACCAGCGCTTCAACCAGCCAGGCGGTAATCTGAAGGTCCTTGCTTTTGCCGCTGACCGCCTCGATAGCGAGCTTCGCCACCAGGCGCCAATCGGCGACTTTGACGTCACGCTTCCAGTCGCCCTGATTAAGATCGTCGTCGGAACGGCGCGCTTCTTGGATTTGATCATATGCCCCGCTGTAACGCAGAAATTCACCGGCGGGATTGGCCCCGGGAATCGACGCCAGCAATGCCTGGAGATCAATAGTCTCCGGTGACGACATATCCTATTGTGTCAGCCCGCATTGGCAGTTCACGATGTCCGCTCTCCCGGCCGGCACGCAAATCCCATTTTGAACCTGCATCCGCTGTTGCCGGCTGACCGAATATGCAATGAGAACCGCAAACCGTAATCACTAGCAAGCCACCGACTTTACTATATCCAGTGTTCGTCCGGAATCCCTAGTCGGAAAGCTTTCGACGTGGCGAGCATTACCCCGTCATTATAGTTTCTTTGGGCCTCAAGGATTGTAATCTCGTCTTAATCTTCTGGTAGGAAGCGATGACGTCGGTTCCCGGCGTTGGCAATGACTGCCTGGCTGTGACCAGCCGATCAACGAGTGAGATGAGATCGCAATAAGCGCCACCCGCGGCAAGCTTCTGTTCGACATCCTTGACCGCGGCGCTATAGGCGGATTGCGCCAAAGAAGGATTGCCACCGGGTGAAGTCAGGTTCGGCGCGACGGGTTTCCATTGATTTTGTTGGGCAACGCCCCCGGGTACAGCGGACTTAAACTGCGGCGGTTGGGGGACAGGATTTGCCACGGCGGGTTTCCACTGCGGCTGCGACTGGGCCTTCAATAGCGCAGCCAGGTCATCGACCACGCTCTTGAGACTGGCGCCCGGCGCGGCGTACAGCTTGAGTAGCATCTGGTCCCAGCCGTTGAGCCCGGTTTTCGGGTCGGTCGGGAACCGTTTCAGCTCGGGCGGGAGCAGATCATCATAATAGTTCCGTGCTACCGGCAGCCCCTGATACTTCTTTGCTCGCACTGAGAGTTTCGATGCGACAGACGGATAGGGCAGGTCGGCTTGAGCAACTTCAAGGAAATCTTCGAAGGAGAAATACATTGCCGCATCTTCATCGAGATACAGCGAGACGAAGGCGTCTGGTTCCAGCAACTTGTTTGTCCGTAGATACTGGACGGCGAATTTAAGCTGCATGTAGCCCGGCTGATAATGCCCGCTGCGATTATCGACGGCTAAAACCCGGCCCGCTTTAACCACCAGTATGCCGGCCGCAGTCACCGGGTCACCGCTCATCAGTGCTGAGTGGAATTTGTTTGGCGAGAAGCAGTACATCCGCGATGGTCCGTCCATCGCATAGATGGTTCCCATTCTGAAATCCGTGCTCACTCCCCGGGTGACAGTTGCCTCCGAATTGACCGTGCGGAGGGCCGGGAGACCGATCGCATGTTTGGCTTGGATGTAAGGGGTCCATATGACCGCGCTGATCTTGGTAGCAGCAACCTTGACCTGGAAGGTCCACATCCGCGGCGGCCCACCTGGCGTCCCATATTCGTCGTCGCCGGCTATATGATCGCTCACCCGAACGAGAATGTAGTTGCGCAGGTCCTTGTTTGGTGACAGCCTCGATTTATGGCTTGTCGTCGGATCCAACTGATGATTGAAAGGCGATTTTTGCAGTAAATAATCTACGATATTGTCTAGAGGGTCCTTGTTCTCCGTCGCAAGTTCGGAAACCCATTCTAGGTAGCCCTCCCACGACCAGTTCTGACGGGGCACCCGGTTGAACGAGAGTGGATTGATGTTCTCGTGGAACTGGTGCTCAAAGAGATGGATTTTCAGATCGTCGCCGTCGCCCTTGCTCCTCACCTCGACAACATTTCGCAGATAATCCTTGCCCTTTTGGGTCAGATAGAACGCGAGCCGTTCATACCACTGAAACGCAAGACCGATTCGATCTCGTACATAAGAAAATGTGTCGCCACTATCCATAAATGAGCGTTTGGGAACGTCGGCGAGCGCAACTTTCGACATGCCAAAGGTATTGGCCAGGCGATCGGCGTCCTGGTCCGCGGACTTCAGAAGGTCGGCCAGCTCTTTCAGATTCGCTTTTGATTCCTTCTTGGCGCACACCTGGCGCAACGTGGCCAGCAGACGGTCCATAGTCGTCAGCAAGGGGTCGCTTGACGGTATGGTAAACGACGGCGTGGCGAACCCTGGCTGCGGCTGCACTTGGGGCGTTGCGGCGACCCACGTCTTCTTCGTGGGATTAGCGGCCAGATAATTTCGGAGCTGTTCAATGATCTCGACTTCTTGCTTCAGGTGCTCATTCACCGGCATCGGAGACGCTCCTCTGAACCGAATTATCGGACGTCCAGTTTAGGATGAATGATTTCCAAATTCGAGTTCGTGGATGTCAAGTACCGAGCGTTCGCTATCGTCCATGAAAAACATCCGGCGGCCGATTCCACGCGACAAGCGGTCGCCAAGGTCCTCCCAAAGCGTCACTCGCCCTAGCTTTACCTGATCGTCGGGATGGCGGTTAGAACCATAGTACAAACCGGGCAAAAACGCCCCGCCCGAAGTGCCCGCGACCGTTTCAAAAGTCACTGGTAGCCAGAGCAAATCTCTCATGCGTTTGGGTGCGCTCAATATCAAACGCCTAAGTTGGACCAAGGGAAGCCAAATATAGCGGTCATGGATTAGCAGTTCGAGCACCGGGCCCAGGAGCGGATCGGCATCGGAAAAATCGGCGAAATTTTCGCCATTGAGGCGCCCCGGCAAATCGTCTTGAGCGTCGGCCGCCTCTTCCAGCGAGGCGCGCGCCTCCGCCGGACGCTGTTCGCGCAGGCGATTGAGGGCTTCGAGCTGGAGCCGTACAAAGGCCGGTGGCTCAGTAATGAAACCAGGGGCAATACCGCTATCGAACAGGCGTTCGCGGCTGCGCTCGGCCATCAGCGCGGCGCGATAAACCTGGACCCCGATTTCAAGCTCCGTGTTCTGTTGGGCCAGCGCGTCGAGCTGCCGCTCCGCACGCGCAAAGTCGCCCGCGAAGCAGAGCACTTCGAAAAGGGATGTACGTAGACGCGTCTCCAACGGATGGGCGCGGACTTCGAGGTTAAGCTGCTCAATCGCGGCCGTGAGTTGGCCTGATTCAAGCAGTTGCCTCGCGTTCAACTGAGCCTCCGTAATTCGTAAATCGGATGCAACATCGACGCTTCCGATTCGCACCCGCAAGCGTGCCTTACACAGCAGGCGGCCGGAGGTGCGGCCCACAGGATACCCGCTGTCGCGCTGTTAATTAACATCGCGGCATGGACAAGTAAAGGTATACTTGAGCGCTATTCAGCCGCCATGGTGGAAACTACATCAAACGTCCTCGGTCGTCTGAATGCGAAGTCCCCGAATATAACCGGGGGTGAGCCGCAGGCTTTCAAACGTCATGGTCGTTAGCTAACATCTGCCCCCGATCACCGCATTCGCCGCCCACGCCCGTCCAATCTTTGGAGCGCCGCGCGGGACGTAAAACGCGGAGACGCATCAGGCAAATGGAAGCGCTACGACCTTTGTTCTGGGGTCAGGGAATGCTGCTACAGCCGCAGCATTTCCAGCAGCAAGACCATTATCATGACGGCCGTTTGCATCATTTTCTGCGGCTGTTTTCGCCGTTTTGCTGGGGCGTTCATTCGCTCACTGTCAACGAGCCGGGATTGCGAAATTTTGTTTTTGAAATCGAGCAGGGCGAAGTAGTTACTTTCGACGGCACTTTGCTCCGGCTGGGCGGCAACGGCGGTCCGGGTACGGCGCGAGCCGCCGCGCGTTCGTTTGAGCATGAGCTTGATGCGGGAGGCAAGCCGCTCTCGGTCTATCTTGGAGTGCGCAGGTTGCAGCCTCACGAGGGCAACCTGGCTGGCCTCGACGGGACCCGCGAGGAGGCCAGCTCCCGCCGGCGCTTCGTGCTTGAAGAAGGGGAGGTGGCCGATCTCTACGCCGGCGATGATAACGCCTGCCGTCTCCAGTACCTGGTGCATGACGCGCAAGTACTGTTCGATGTTTCGTCTGAGCGCTCACAGGACTACGAACTGGTGAAGCTTGCCGAAATCCTGCGTTCCCCCGACGGCAAGGGCGGCACGCTCTCACGCCAATATATAGCGCCATGCATAACGGTGCGCTCGTCGCCGCTGCTCGTCACGATGCTCAAGGAGCTTCGCGATCAGCTCACTGCCAAAGGGCGGGAGATTGGCGCTTACGCGCGGCGCGGCAAGGAGGGCGTCGAACTCGGCGCGCGCGATCTTGGGCGTCTGCTCATGATCCAGACGCTCAACCGTCATATCCCTCTGTTTCATCATCATCTCGAATCAGGCGACTCGCATCCCGAGGTGCTGTACGCGCTTTTGCGCCAGTTGACAGGTGAGCTTTCCTCGTTTTCGCAGACGATTTCGGTGCTCGGCGCGCGTGACGGCGACGATGGCTTGCCGCCTTATCAGCATAACGAGTTGTGGCGATGTTTTTCGCTGGCAATCGGCCGTGTGCGGGAGTTGCTCGACGAACTGACCACCACTCCGGTCGGCGACGTGCTCCTGAAGCACGATGGCGAGTGCTTTTCCGCCGATCTCGACCAGCAATTTTTGGCCGGTGACAATCGCTATTACCTGGCCATTCGCAGTGACCTGAACCCGGCGCAACTTTATCGGCTGTTGCAGGAGACTGGCAAAATTACCTCGCGCGACGACATGCCGAAATTGCAGAAATCTTTTCTATTCGGCCTCAAGCTTGAAGTGCTCGAGTCGCCGCCCGAGGAATTGGTGGCGCGCGCGCATTATCGCTATTTTCTAATCGACCAGCATTCAGAACATTGGCAGAAGATTCGCCAGCAGAAGAATATCGCGGTCTCCAGCACCGCGCTCGCACCTGACACCGAGATGCGCTTGCTCGCTATCTGGGGCAAGTAGAGCGTCAGCGATGGCCCCCAGCCTGCGTGAAGTCTTCACCCCACTGATTTCGTATATGTTGTTGTTCGAGCGGACACCCGCCGAGCAACAGCGTCCGTTCACCGACGTGCGCGCGACGGTCGAAAGACTGCTCGACCAGCAGCGCCAGGCGGTCAAGCGCAACGATCTCCCGCAGGTGGATTACGACAACGCTTGCTTTGCGGTAATCGCATGGATCGATGAAAGCGTGCTGCGGCATGTTCATGAGTCCAACCCGGCACTCTACGATGCCTGGCGCCGCTCACCCCTGCAGGTGGAACTGTTCAAAACCGCCAATGCCGGGGAAGAATTCTTTGAACGTTTAAACCGTCTTGTGCCGGCCCAAAAAGAGGTGCGCGAACTGTACTTCCTGGCGTTAGCCATGGGATTTCGTGGCCGCTATTACGACGACGCACAGGAGGCGCAACTAATCGAATTGCGGCGCCAGGCTGCCGCGCTGCTCCCGATTCCGGTTGCCGACCTGCTTGACCTGGAGAAGCGGCAAGAGCGGGTTACGCCGGAGCCTTACGGGATTCAACCGCCGCCGGCGGTCAGGCGATGGCGGCGCCCTTCGCCATATTGGATCGCCCTGCCGGTCGCTATCGCAGCCGGCATCATCATCTTCCTGCTGTGGCCCTCCGGCCCCAATCGCGCGCTGGTGGAGCAAGCCTTGCACGGCCGTGGATGCGACCATGTGAAACTGCTTGGCATCGACCACGGCGTGGTCAAGATTTCCGGTCACGTGGAAAGTGGGCATGAAGCCAGCGTGATCCGCGGCATGGTCGAAGCAGTGCCGGGGGTCAAAAGTGTGAGCGCGGACCTGACCACGATTCCGCGGCCGTTTTGCGAGGTGATGGAGATCCTGGGGCCGCTTCATCAAAAGAGCAACGCTAAGGGCTTCGATTTGACAATTCGACCTTCCAAGGGATGTGACGCAACCTATTACAGCGGTGAAAACATGGAGGTCGACATAACGGCGAAAAAGCCGCTTCGTTATGTTTACGTCGATTACTATGTCGCCGACCGCAAGACCGTCGCACACTTGTTTCCCAATCCCGACCGCCCTGACAACCTGGTCGGTGCCACCACTGAACTGACGGTGGGCGGGATGAACAGCAAGGCGCGATGGCAAATCCAGCCGCCGTTCGGCCGTGAGATGGTCACGGTTATCTCCAGCCCGAAGCCGCTTTTTTCGCCGCCCCGATTGGCTCCCGAGCCGGCACAGGATTATCTGACTTCATTACAACAAGCGCTTGAGGCTGACGCCCCCGGTGCCGATGCGGCCAATTACTGTTTCACTATCAGCGCGGAAAATCCGGATCACTAACAATGGCTCTGGCCGAAGCAACAACTATTGCGATCGCCTGGCGCATCCCGTGGTTCAAGCGCCCTTCCAAAAGCCGCGGCGACCCGGAGTTTCCAGCCGGCGGCGGCGGCAGCCCCGAGGAATTTCAGACGCGCTTCAACGATGCGTTGCGGCGCTTCCGAGCCTTGCCGCAGCATGCTGGCCGCGGCGATCCGATCTACAGCATGCCATGGTACCTGATGCTTGGTGGTGGTCAGTCGGGCAAATCCACAGTGCTGGCGGCGTCGGGTTTGTTCTCGCCACTCACACCGGTAAAAGAAGGTGGCACCCTCAACTGCGATTGGTGGGTATCGAATCGAACCTTGGTGCTGGATACCGCCGGCCGCTTCGCTTTTCCCGCCGATCCCGCGCGCGATCGTGCGGAATGGTATCGCCTGCTCTCGCTCATCCGGCATCGCCGCGGGCGTGAGCCGCTCAACGGCGTGATCGTGACGATTGCGGCTGACGAACTTGCCGTCGGTACCGACGAGAAGTTGCAAGCGGACGGAGCCAAAATCCGTGAACGTCTCGAGGAAGCGATCCAGCAACTCGGCCGGAATTTCCCGCTCTATCTGCTGTTGACCAAATGCGACCTGATCGAAGGTTTTAGCGGGTTCTTGAGCGTCCTGCCCGAGGCGGTTGCAAATGAAGCGGTTGGCTACGTCGACGACGCGCGAGCCGCCGACGGTACCGAGACTGACTTGACGAGTGTTCAGACGGGCCTGCATTCGATTTACGAACGGCTGCACTTTTTCCGCATGTCGATGCTCAACGGCAAGCTCGCCGAGCCGCTGGTGCGGCCGGTTTATTGCTTTCCCGAGGAATTTCGCGCCCTGGAAGAACCGTTCGCACGATTTGCCGAACCCATCCTGAGCCCGGATGTGCGCTATCATACGCCGTTTTTTCGCGGCGTATTTCTGACTAGCGCGCGCCAGGCGGGAGTGCCCTTTTCGATCCTGCGTCGTCAACTCGGCGTTGCCACCGCGCCCGCCGCGCTTGAGGGTAAGGCATCGCGCGCCTACTTCGTTCACGATCTGTTCGAACGGATCCTGCCACGTGATCGCGCTCTTGGAACCGCGGTACCAAAAACCGCTGCGTAAAACGGGATCAGACCCGATTGTGGTCACCTAGACGTCTGATTGAATTTAGGCGCATGCGCGTTTGCTCCTTCCGAAGTTGACACTGGATTAGTGATCCGATTATGCTCCGCCCGCGAACGGAGTCGCGAACATCAGTGTGCAACGACTGATGATTCGCACGAACCGCCGCGAATTCCTCGCGCGGCTTCACCGGGGGAAGATGATACCGACTTTGCCGATCAACGGCGCCGTGCGGCTATGCCAAACTTTGATTTTATGCGCGCTGATAAGTTCCGTGGCGACGTTGGTTGGTGCACCGAATGCCCGGGCTGACCGTCCGGCCGAGACCTCGTCCACACCCGAGAACAATGCGATGGCGCGACCGCTCGCCGCGCAGGGAATATCCGCTTACGAGAGCGGGGACTATGCGACGGCGGCGAATGACTTGAATCGCGCGCAGGTGCTCGTCCCAATGAATAGTTCAATCGCTTTGTACCTGGGGTTGGCTTATCTCAAACAAAACCGGCTGCGGGACGCGATCGCCGCGTGGAGCAATTACGCGAAACTTGCGCCGGCCACCACGGCCGAAAAGAACGCCGACCTCGGCGCCGAGGTGACGCGCTACTTGAGCTTGTTGCAACGTGATCAGGATTTGGACCAGGCACGCGCGGCGATTGCGCGCGAACGCAGCATCGGACCGGGCGCTGCCGACGTCGTCGCCATTACCTACTATCGAAACCTGGGTTCACCGCAGCTTAACCCATTGCAGAAAGGCTTGACCGCCCTTCTAATCGACGACGTTTCGAAGGTGCCCGGACTCAAAGTTGTGGAGCGCGCGCGGCTGCAAGCTTTGCTTGACGAATTGAAGCTGCGGCATAGCGCTCTGGCCAATCCGATGACGGCCGCTCGCACTGGCCATCTTTTGGGAGCCGGGCGCGTCGCGACTGGCAGCTATGTCAACCCCAGCAACGGACAAATGACTATCGATTCGGTGCTCGCACAAACCAGCACATCGAATGTGATAGCCAGTCAGACCGCGATGGGGCCGGTAGTCCAGTTTTATCAAGTCGAGAAACAACTCGCGACCGAGATTCTCAACAGTCTCGGCTACGACAAGGCACGGCTCGAAGCCGCGGGGGTGTACAAAAAAATCCAAAAGCCGCAGACCACGAATTTTCAGGCGTTCAGCGCTTTCTCGCGCGGACTGGACGCCAAGGATCGCCAGGATTACACAACCGCGCGTGCGGATTTCCAGCAGGCCCTTGCCGATGATCCGAATTTCGAAGCCGCCCGGCGTGAACTGCTGCATACTCCGCTGGCTCCTCTCAGTCTGGCGGAAATCGAGAGCAGTGTGAGTGCCAGCGCGCCTTCGATTCCGCAGGTGATGGCATCGCTCAGCGGCAACTCGCCGATCCCTATTCAGCCACCGCCGGTTTTGCCGGTGATCAGTCCGCCGGTATGTCCTCCATGCCCAGTTGGAACAGTTCGCCTACCCTGAGCGTCCACAATCAGATGGAGAGAAAACGTTGAAACGGTTGGGACGGAGGTCGCGGCTGATTTTGCTCCTCATCCCGCTTGTTGCGTGGGCTACGCCGGACTGGGCGCAGTCAGTGGTGTCGAACAGTCCCGCCCATCCGAATGGATTCCTTCAGCTTGCCAACCCGGAAAAGTTCACGCTCACAATCTATGGCGGGGGTTTCGTCAGCGATGAATACGGCGTTACCCAGGAAGGCTTCCAGTTCGAGCAGAGTGTGACACGCTATATCGGTGTGGTGGGCCGTGTTACTGGCTATCAACTGTATATCGGGCATGGTTTCGATAATCCACTGGTGCCCGGCACCGGTTATCATGCACGCTACAACTTCGGCCGCTTCCAGGCGGGACTCGATTTGCAGCCGTTCGCAGGAACCAACCTCTATCTTCTGGGCGGCGCCGACGCTGGCGATAGCAGTGCGGGTGTGGCCGAAGGTGACTTTTCGACGTGGGCGTGGATGCGCTCGCGGCATTCAGTGAACCTTGCCGTGAGCGCGATCTACGATTCGCAAAATCAGGTGACCAGTTCCGAAGTCGACCTCCGCACAATCGTCTATTCAAACGAAAAACTGGTACTGCTCGCTGGTGGCGGAGGTGCGCTGTATGCCGGCGGTTTCGTCCACGGAGTGGACGGGCAGGGGGGTCCGCTGCTGGGTTTTTACTTTCCCGGATGGCGCTTCGGCCTGGACGCGCAGGCGGGCTATGGAAGTTCGCGGCAATATGGGCAGTTGAGTCTTTACAAGCAATTCAGTTGGACCGAATGATCCCAGAGCCGTGATGAAGTATTATCCATCACCCGCGCGGACGAAGCCGCAATGAGCCCTTAGAATTTGCCGCGGCGATCGCGCCATGCAATGAAATCCGACGCGAGTTTGCCCAGAATAAACTCATGCCTGGTTGGAATATTGGCACTGTTCCTGGCTGCCGCCATGCGGGTTCCCGCTGCATCGGCGTTTGGATGGTGGAGTACAGGTTCCACTTCGGAACAGGCGCGGAACGAAAGTGAGTATCCCGAAGAATTGGTCCAAGAGGGTGTGTCATCGTACGAGCGCGGTGATTACAAGGAGGCGGTGAGCAAACTCAAGACCGCAACTGAGGAATGGCCCGACAACAGTCCGGCGGCGCTCTATCTTGGGCTCGCCTATCTGCAGCAGGGCGATTCGCAGGGAGCCGTGTCAGCATGGCGGGCGTACACGAAAATCGCTCCCTCGACGCAATCGGAGCGGAGCAACAATCTTGACCAGGTGGTGGCGGAAAATCTGACCGTGCTGATCCGTGATCAGGAACAGACCATGGCTAAGCAGGCTGCCGCGCGGGAACGCAGTCTCGCTTCAAAAGGCAACGAACAGGCGGACGCGGTCGCGGTCACCGGACTTAGGAATCTCGGCTCGCCTGACCTGTCGCCGTTGGGCAAAGGCTTCGCCGCGCTGCTTATCGCGGATTTCTCAAACGTGGACGGTTTGACAGTGGTGGAACGCCAGGATCTTCAGGCTATTCTCAGCGAATTCAAGTTGGGCGACAGCAGCCTCGCGGATCCCGCCACTGAAGCCAAGGCCGGCCATTTGTTGGGGGCTGGCAAGATCGTCACCGGTAGCTATTTGGATCCAGCCAAGGATGAGTTACGCATCGACGCCGAAGCGGCTGATACGGCTAACCTGCACGTGCTTGGCAATGAGCAGATTAGTGGACCGCTACAGAATTTCTTTGAGCTGGAAAAGCAGCTTGCCTTCGCCATGCTCAACGATCTCGGCTACAGCCCTAAGAGTCTGAGCCCCGCGGAAGTGCGGGCGGTGAGCAAGCCGGAAACCCGCAGCCTGCCCGCGTTTACTGATTTTTCCAAAGGACTGGAGGCGGAAGATCAGCAGGACTATGCGGCCGCGCAAGCGGATTTCCAGAACGCGTTGCAACTCGATCCGGCTTTCGCCCTGGCCCAGACCGAGCATTACTTTGTCCATTTTCGTATGTCACATCACAGCGCACCGCGCCATCAACGCATGAAGATGATTGCCACACGCGTGGCGAAGGGCGCGCCTTCGATGGGCGAGATGATGGCCGCGATGACGGTAATGAGAATGAAGATGCGCAGCGGCACCTCTCAGAGGAATGCCGGCAATGGGCATCGTGAACACGGAATGGGCAAGCATGGCGGAAAAGGCATGGACCATCACAACTCCGGCATGATGGGCATGAACTCGCCCTCCAACGGCATGGGTGCGATGGGCGGGATGGGGGGCATGGAGCCAATGGGCATGGGTGCGGGCGGTGTTGAAGGATCACCCGGAATGGGCGGTTCGACCATGGGGATGCATCCGGGCATGGGGATGGGCTCGGGCATGATGCATGGCGGCATGATGAAGTGAAGCTTGCAACGATTTCCAGCGGTACTCCCGCTTGTCAATCCGGAATGAGGATAGGGCTCGGAGGCGCGTGATGAGGACGACGGGTTGGCAACATCGTGCGTTGCTCGTGGTTTCGCTGCTATGCGTAACGACAATTTTTCTGACATCGGGATGCGATCCCTGTCCGAAATGTGTCAAGCCAACCATCAAGCCAACTCCGACGCCCACCGCAACACCCACGCCGTCAATGGCGTTGGTGGCCGGCGGCGGCAACGCCTCGGCGGAAATCTACGCCTCGGCAACCAGGACGTTTAGCTGCGTCGGCGGACTCGCTCCCGGAGGTGGTTGCGCGTCCGTGATGAGCGCTTCGCGAGTGAATCAGACCGCCACGTTGTTGAACAGCGGCGCGGTGTTGATCGCCGGCGGCTTTGACGTCACGAATGGATCTTTCCTCAGCAGCGCCGACCTTTTCGTGTCACCGTCCGCCGGCTTCACGCCAGTAACCGCCGCGATGACCATGGCGCGTGCGTTCGACGCGGCGACGCTTCTGTCGGCGGGAGGCGGTGAAGTCCTGATTGCTGGTGGGTTCGACACATTAACCACCGAATTAGCCACTGCCGAATTGTACAATCCAGCCACGGAAAGCTTCGCTCGCACCGGCGTTATGTCGGAGCCGCGCGCGGATTTCACCTTGACCACGCTGCCCGATGGCACGGCGCTCGCTGCCGGTGGGGCGATGGGTGTCACCGGCGCGCTCGATACGGCCGAAATTTATAACCCCGCGACGGG
>JBOHWM010000343.1:0-10968 GCA_050736555.1 Binataceae bacterium (SeqCode) | reverse complement strand
CATCTGTCCCGAGCCGCCAACTGAGCGCTCGTCAGGAACAGCGGCTAAGGAGTATCAAATATCATTGGTCACGCCGCTGTTCGGCGGCGGCGCCGAAGCGGGTACGGTCGATGAAACTCTGCCTATTCGCGGTACGTCCATCCGCGGCCAACTCCAGTTTTGGTGGCGCGCCACGCGAGGTGCGGACTTCGCCACCCACAATGACCTTTTCGCCCGCCATGCCGAAATCTGGGGCACGACGGACAGGGCGAGCCCAGTCACAATCGAGGTTCGTAATGTAACCACATCTCCGGCGCGGCCGTGCGCGAGTTATAAAGGCAATCCGAACTCAGGTTCGCCATTGGCCTACGCGCTTTTCCCGTTCCAGGGCAAGGAAACTCGCTCTCCCGATGCAGCCACGGAGCGTGCGTCGGCGCACTTTATCGAAACCGCATCATTCACATTGCGACTCCGGTTTCCGGCTGCGCTCCAACAAGAAGTCGAGACCGCCATGTGGGCATGGGTGAATTTCGGCGGACTCGGGGCGCGCACTCGGCGTGGCTGTGGCGCTCTACTGTGCGAGGAACTCGCGCCAAGGGACATCGACGATCTCCAGCGGTGGTTCAGGACCGGCTCCCTCAACCCTGAAAGCAATCTCCGAAGTTGGCCCACCATGCCAACGAACGTGCTAGTCGGAAGCTCGCCCAAAGCCCCACTCGAGGCCTGGAAGAGGGTCATTGGTTTGCTGCAGTCGTTTCGTCAAACTGGAGGAATCGCGCGGAATCCAGGTACACAGCACGGTCGGCCGGGCCGGTCGCGATATCCGGAACCCGAGACAATCCGCCAAGTCACCGGCCGGCGCCCAACACAGCATGCCAGGCTGGCCCATATCCCCGACGACGCCTTTCCGCGCGCAGAGTTTGGCCTTCCGATTGTCTTTCATTTCCAAGGTCGGGACGAACCACCCCAGACCGAGCTCTATCCATCGCGCGCCGAGAACGGAGAGGACCGCGAACGGCTGGCTAGCCCGTTGATTTTGAAGCCCCTCGCATTGGCGAATGGGGAAGCGGTCTCGCTTATCATGCGATTGGTGACGCCGCCATTGGAGCGAGTTCAACTGAAGCAGGGTAACAGACCGCTCAGTCTCCCGGCGACAACCGTGGTGCGGGGCAGTAGACTTGCGACGTATCGCGACTCACCCCTGGCTGGTTCAGCCTCCGGTTCGGCGGTTGAAGCTTTCCTGTCCTATGCGCGCCATAACCAAAATGGCTTTCGCGAAGTGCCACGATGACGTCTCATCTCCTCGCGATCACCGTTGGCCCAGTGCAGGAGTTTATCGCCGCGGCACGACGGACCAGGGATCTCTGGTTCGGGTCCCACCTGCTTTCCGAAATCAGCAAGGCGGCGGCGAAGGCGGTTCAGGCAAATGGCGGCAAACTGATTTTTCCCGCGCCGGCGAACGACGAGGACCTTGATCGCGATTCACCTCTCAATGTCGTGAACGTGATCCTGGCCGAACTGCCGGAAGCCGATCCGGCGGCCGTGGCAGGTCAGGTGAAGCAAGCCGTCCGCTCACGCTGGCGTGAATTCGCGAACCACGTTTTCGGCGCGCCTAAAAATACAGGCATCATTCGGACCGACATCTGGAACGATCAGGTTGATGATGTGATCGAGTGCTACGCGGCATGGCATCCATACACGCCATCGACATATCACGCTGACCGTGCCGCGCTGATGCGTCTGCTCGCGTCACGCAAAAGATGCCGCGACTTTCCACATGCCAAAGGCCGTGCCGGAGTTGCAAAGTCCTCCCTGGACGGCCTTCGCGAGAGCGTACTGCGTGATCGCAAAGAACTGCCTGACGCCCGTCGCGGACTGCGCCTCAACGAGGGAGAGGAGCTTGACGTCGTCGGTCTGGTGAAACGCACCTGGCAGCGCGCGAACGAAATCCCACATTACCCCTCGGTTTCGCGAGTGGCAGCCGATCCATGGTTGCGCAAAGTAGCGGAATCGCCTCATTTCGATGAATTGGTGCAAGCCTGCCGCGCCCTCAACCGCAGCTACGGCGGCGACGTAATGCACGAACTCGACGTTTCACCTCGCGGTCATCCGCACTATGCTGGCTTTCCTTTCGAGGGTACAGCGGTATTCCGTTCACGATATCGAGAGTTTTGTCAGGAGGCCGTAGTGCCGGATTCCGCCCTTGAGCCGCTGAGACAAGCCCTTGGCAAGCTGACCCGCGAGCCCGATGTTGGTGACCCCGACCCATATCTTGGAATCCTGGTCGCGGACGGCGACCACATGGGTAAGGCGCTGTCGAACCTCAAGTCGCCTGACGACCACAGGAGCTTCTCCCGCGCTCTCGCACAGTTTGCCGCTGAAGCTCGCCAGATTGTCAATGCCCACAACGGCGTGCTCGTGTACGCGGGCGGAGACGACGTGCTTGCTTTCGTGCCAATCGACCACTCCCTTGCATGCGCCCGTAAGCTTCACGACACGTTCAGCGAGATACTGGCCGACTGGGCGGCAAAGATCGGGATTGCTCTCAGCTTATCCGTCGGCCTTGCGATTGCCCATTTCATGGAGCCGCTCGAAGACTTGCGCAGCTACGCCCGCGAGGCGGAGCAACACGCCAAGCACCCGGGCCCCGAAGATGGCGGGGAATCGCGTAACGGCCTCGCCGTCCATCTCGTAAAGCGTGGCGGCGGAAAACTTGCCGTACGTGCCAACTGGTCAGAAGACCTGGATAAGCGGCTGGCGGATATGGCGGGATGGATTAAGGACCGAGCGATTTCCGGCCGTGTTGCCTATGACCTGCACAAGATTGCCGACCAATATGATTCGTGGCCAGTAGGCACCGCCAAGGACGCGATTCGCCGCGACACTCTGTCGGTAATGGCGGGGAAGGAGCCGCGTGGTGAAAGCCAGATGGGAAAGATCAGCGATCTTGTCCAAGGCCGCGTGACCGGGGCCGAGTCGCTGCGCGGTTTGGCCAACGAGCTATTAATTGCCAAAGCAATTGCGGCTAACGAGAACGCGCCATGATGACCACGCTGCGGATAACCTGTCGCGACCCCATCGTATCGCGTGACGGCCGTCCCTTCGGCGCGGGTCAGGGCAACCGCATGCGAGGACTCGACTGGGTGCTTCCTTCGGTACTCGCTGGAGCGTTGCGCACAACCCTGGGCAAAGCGGAAAAGCGCGATTTTTCGATTGACGTCGCCGAGGATTTGCTGCGGGTCGAAGTCGCCGGCCCATTCCCGCTGGCAAATCAACAACTGTACCTCCCCGCGCCGGATGACTGCGTCGTTCATCCCGAAAAAGGTCCGCTTCGGGCTGTGCCGCAGCCGCTCGATAAGGGCGGATGCGACTGGCCCGCCACTGGCCTGCAGCCCGTCGGTTTGACGGATACGGGGGCCCCGGAAGAGTTCAAGCCGGAGCAAACCCCGCCGTGGTGGCCTGAGGAACGCGTGGCCGCGTGGCTGGCCGACGACAAGGAGATATCATTCGACAACGGATTTTTACTTGCACCGGAAAAAGTCGAGCGGACGCATGTTAAGCTGAATTCCGCGACGGGTGCGGCCGAAGACGGCGCGCTTTTCACCACCACCGCGCTGGCGCTCACCGACTTGCTACGGCACGGCGTTCGAGCGCAGGAGCCTCGGTCGTCACGCTTCGCCGCGATCACGCTGGTTGCGCGGGTGCGCGCTAGCGGTTGGTGTGGCGAAACGGCGGCAAGGCTCGATACTCTTCATCCGCTCGGTGGCGAGCGGCGCCTGGTCCATTGGAAGGCAGCCGAAACCAACGCCTGGAGTTGCCCGGAGCGCGTCCGTGAGGCACTGGCCACGACCTCACGGATCAAACGCATCAGAATGGTATTGGCTACGCCCGCCATCTTCCGCGATGGCTGGAAGCCTGGATGGCTGAACGACGAACTGGTCGGCACGCCGCCTGGCGCCACCGTCTCCCTGCGACTTGTCGGGGTCAGTATCCAGCGCTGGCGTGCCGTCTCGGGTTGGTCATTGACCGAACTTCCAGCGGCATTGGGACGTCCCCAGAGGCAACCGCGCGGCCCCAAGCCGGTGAAGCGCGTCGTACCCTCGGGCGGCGTTTACTTCTTCGAGAATGATGAGAAGGCCTCGGAGCTTGCCGGCCTTTGGCTTGAATCGGTCAGCGACGACGAACAGGACCGGCGGGACGGATTTGGTTTGGCCGTCTGGGGTATCTGGTGACCGCAAAGAACGAGGGGCTCGATGGAGAACACACAGGTTTATTGGCTGCATGCCTTGTCGCCAACCCATGTCGGGACCGGCCAGGGTGTCGGATATATCGATCTGCCCATTCACCGTGACAAGGTCACCGGCTGGCCGCTCATCCCGGGCTCGGCGTTCAAGGGTGTCTGGGCCGATCACTTTGGAGCAACCGAGGAGAGGCGCGGTTCTGGTTCGAAGATTGGCCTGGCGTTCGGTCACGCATCAGATGGTGAGCCCAACAGCTCGAATGCCGGCGCGCTGGTCCCCACTGACGCGCGCCTGGTTTGCTTGCCAATCCAGAGTTTTCAAGGGACCTTCGCGTGGTGCACGTCTGGACTTGCTTTGCAGATGTTGCGTCGTGATCTTGCGCTTGCGGGGATGGCTGATCTCCCGCAGGATTTTCCGACTTTACGTGAAAGCGAAATTCATCGGACCACAACGACAAAGCTCGAGGACAATGGCCGCATTTTCCTGCAAGACCTCGATTTTGCCGGTAGGAAATGCGCCATCGCGACTACTTGGGCCGAACACTTGGCCGGGTGGGTCTTTGCCGGTGAAGAGAATAAAGCGTGGCGCGAGCGCTTCATCGAACGTTTCGCGGTCCTGCCCGACACGATTTTCGATTTTCTGACACAGACTGGCACCGAAGTTTCCGCGCGGGTGCGAATTGACGACAATCTCAAAACGGCGGTGCCGGGAGCGCTGTGGAATGAGGAAGCACTGCCGGCCGAGACTATTCTGGCTGGGCTGATTTGCTGCGATCGCGTTTACACGCGCGAATCGAACGGCATTACGGCGGATGATCTAATTCGCGATTTCGCCACCCAGACGCTGTCACTCCAGATCGGCGGCAAGGCCTCCGTTGGGCGCGGGCGGGTACGTTGCATCTTCACCTCGTCGGGGGCTCGCTGATGGGCGTCCAAACCAATAGCCAGAAGATGGCTCAGGCCGCCTATCAACAGATCGGCAAACGAAAACCGGATGACGAGTTCGCCCGTTTCGCTCGCTCGTTCCCTTCGCTGGTTCACGCTTGCGGTCTGGCACAGGCGGTCGCCTTTGCGAAAGCCAAGCAACGTGGACAATACCTCGAGGATCTCGCCGCGGTCCTGAACGCGGCCGGTCATCCCGAAGCCGCTTCAGCGGAAAGCCTTGCGCATGCCACGCGGGAGCACCCCGTAGCCGCCTATGTACGTCTCAGCCGCAACGCGCTCGAAGCCGCTGGATGGTTGAAACGCTACGTCGACGCCGTGGAGCGGCAGTAGGATGCGGCAGGCTATCATCAGTCTCCGCGAGAGACGTGAGCTGGGAACTCATCCGGGGCTAATTCTGCAGAGATATCTCACTGATCTTGACAGTGCGGGAGAACGTCGTGCACTGCTCGGGGCAACGAGGCGGGCTGCCGCGAGCCAGTCGCTCAACTCCATCTACTCGGAAGCCTTCACACGCTGGACGGGGTCGTTCCCTCAGGACAATCGCCATCGCTCGGAAAGACTCGCCGTGGCGGGGCGGCTCATCGTGGGTCTTGGCTCGGAGAACGTTTTGGAAGCGGGACTGCGGCTCCATCACACGTACGGTGTCCCGATCATTCCGGGATCAGCGCTGAAGGGCCTGGCGTCCCACTACTGCCACGAGATTTGGGGCCAGCGCCACGACGCGACCGCATCCGAGGACAACCAGCGATTTCGGTGCGATGGAAAACATCACAAGTTGCTTTTCGGAACCACCGAGGACGGCGGAGTAATTACATTTCACGACGCCTGGATCGTGCCGCAGTCTCTCAGTGACACGTTGCATCTCGACGTAATGACGCCGCATCACAAGAAATGGCAGCTCAACCAGGCGCCGCCGACGGACTTCGACAGCCCAACCCCGGTTACATTCCTCTCCGTGGCCGGCACCTTCGAGCTTCGTCTCTCCTGGTCGGGGCCCACGGATGTCTCGTCCGATCAGGCTGGAGCATGGACTGCGCTGGCGATGCGGCTTCTGCTGGAGGCGCTGGCCGAATGGGGAGTTGGCGGCAAGACCAGCAGCGGCTACGGCCGCCTCAACGTAGAGTCGCTCGAAGGCGGCAGTCAGCGATCCTCGGTCGTGCAAGCGAAGCTGGTCGCGCCGCCGAAGCCCGGCGAGATGGTCGAAGTCCAATTGCTCGAAGAGCGAACAAAAAAGGGCGGCTGGAGAGCTACCCATGAGCCGAGCGGATGGAGCGGTCCCATCGAGAACACGAGTGACGTTCCCACCGACAAAAATCCGGGCGATAAACTCAAGCTTACCGTCAAGCACGCAAGTGTGAGCGGGCGAGAACTGACGTTCCGCTATCCTACGGCCGCCGACGAGGCACGCGAGCGGCAGCCACCTCGCAAAGGCCCCAGCGGCTTCGGAAGAGGCAACCGAAGGAGATGATTACACAGCTTCTGCTGTTATCGACCTGTGGCATGAGCGTACTCATGAACGAGACCGCTCCTGAAACTCGGCGCTGGCTGACAGAAATCGCGAACCAGGGGAAGCTGTCCGGCGCGGACGCCAAGCGGCTAGAAGATCACGTTGCCGAACGCAAGGGTCGCCTCTGGAAAGGCGATGTCGCGGAGCGCCGGAAACTCAGTGCCGAGCTAAGCGGCATCGGCGCCGTGCTGGACCGATGGAAACCGCAACGTGTCCAACATTTGCTGGTTCATACCGACACGGCGACTGGCCGAGCGGCTGCTGCTTTGGTGGCATTCGTTCTCGAGGACGATCAACAAAACGTTCAGCTTCTCACCGCAGGGGGGTTACGAACCGACGATTTCCCGTCGTTCCGGGAAGCGTTAGCCGAATTAACTACGCGGATCGAGGAATGGATTCCGAAATATCGCGCCAAGAATTCGGTCACGCTCTTTAACCTCACCGGCGGTTTCAAGTCCGTTAGCGCCTACCTCCAGGCGCTCGGCATGCTCTACGCTGATCGTTGCGTGTTTCTGTTCGAAGGGGCGCCGGCGATGGAGATTCCTCGGCTGCCGGTGCGGCTTGCCGACGTCGACGACGTGCGTGATCATCTGAAAATCTTCCGGCGACTGGCCAACGACTATTCGGTCGCAGAAGAGGAAACCGCTGGCGTACCGGATTCGCTGTTGATGGTGGACGACGGCCAAGTCCATAGGAGCGTTTGGGGCGATGTCGTCTGGAAGCGAGTACGCAAGACGCTGTTTGCGGAGGCAGTGCTTGATCCTCTTTCGCCGAAGCTGATCGTCCAAGACGCGGTTCGCAAGACGTTCAAAGGCATGCAAGCGGACCAGCGCATTGAGGTGAACGACGCGCTCGACGCCCTATCTGAGCACTTGGACAGTGGACGGACGGCTCTCAAGTCGAATACCTTCAAGAAGCTCGCAAATCCGAGGGCTCCATCCACGCACGAACTGTACGTTTCGAGTGACGGACCGGCGTGGCGGTTGTTTGGCCATTTCGACGACGCAGGCCATTTTGTCGCCGATTCCCTCGGAACTCACCTGTGAGGCACGAGGGCATGGACGGCCGGAATCATCTGCTCATCTGCACGCTGGGTGGAAGCCCAGAGCCGCTGGTAGCGTCAATTCGTCATTGGAAACCGGCGCGGGTACTTTTTTTACCCAGCGACGATACGAGAAAAGACGTCGAAACTATAATTCAGGTCCCCGGCCTTCTAGTGCCCGGTACCTGGGATGTGATGGTTGTTGGCGATGCCCAGGATTTCAATCAGTGCGTTCGCCGGATGCGCAGTCTTGATGAGACGGTTCGCATCTGGCGCGAGAAGGGACCGGCTTACGATGTAATCGTGGATTTCACCGGCGGGACTAAATGCATGTCCGCCGCATTGTCGGTCACTTCACGTGGATGGCCTTGCCAGTTCTCTTATGTGGGCGGCACTGAGCGTACTAAAGACGGCACCGGCATCGTTGTCTCGGGAAAAGAAAGGATGCTCGTCGCCCAAAATCCCTGGAACGCGCTGGGCTATCAGGCGATCGCGGATGCCTCTTTGCTATTCGACCAGCACGCGTTCACTCCCGCGGTAAGGCTGTTGGAACAAGCGCGCAGAGCGGCCGACGACGAGTCAATCAAACGAATCTTATCTACGTTTCATCAGCTCTGCGAAGGTTACGGGCTCTGGGACCGCTTCCAGCACAAGGACGCCCTGGTACGAATCGAGCACGTGCTGAAGAACGCTACCGACCTGCAAGTCGCGCTCGGTGAGATTCGCTTTGAGACGGTTATCCGTGACATCAAAGAGAACGAGCGGAGTTTGCGGCGAATCATGGAAAAGCCGCGCTCGCGGGCGATGGTTGCCGATCTACTCGCCAATGCCAACAGGCGAAAGCGCGAGGCGCGTTATGATGACGGCGTTGCTCGCTTGTATCGAGCAATCGAGTCGTTGGCTCAACTTGCCTTGGCCGAACGTCATGGGATTTCAGACACTGGCAAGATGGATCTCGACCGCGTTCCAGAATCATTACGCGAACGTTGGAGAGGGCGTGCCGAAAGCGGCAAGCTTCGTCTCGGTTTGCAAGATGACTACGAGCTATTGGACGCGCTTGGCGATGAAACCGGCAAGGCGTTCAAGGAATTTGAACTGCACGAGCATGAACGCTCGCCGTTGACCTCACGCAATCAGTCCATACTCGCGCATGGGTTCGAGCCGGTGCGCGAAGTGGTCTTCATTAGGCTCTGGGACTCTGCTATTAGGCTCGGTAGTTTCTCCGAAGACGAGCTACCGGTTTTCCCATGCCTGGCCAAGCCGGATGGCTCTTGGTGAGCACGTCCGTACGAATTGGACGTCTCTACGCGCTTGCACCACATCCCCAGGAGGCAGCAGACCCTTGAAGCAAAAATCCCTCACCATCGCCGTCATGATAATCGTTCTCGCGTGCGCCTGTGCGACGGCGCCGCGCATGCTGTATGCCGGCGCGGATGCGGCCAAAGTCATCTATGACGGCCCGCTGCCGCAAAATAAAATTCCCCAATACATAACCGCGGCGGTGAATTCGCCTGACCGTCCGGCGGCTGACAAGAAGCTCGACCCGATGCGGCGCCCAGAGCAATTTCTCGCTTTCTATGGCATCAAGCCCGGCATGCACGTGGCCGATTTGTGGGCCGGCGGCGGCTATACGACCGAACTGCTCGCGCGCACTGTCGGAGCCACGGGGAAAGTCTATTCGCAGAATCAGCCCTTTCCACCCAAGTTCAAGAAGGCCGAGGACGCCTGGAAGGCTCGTCTCAAGGAACCCGGCATGACCAACGTGGTCGAGGTGCTGAAGCCCTTCAGTTCTAACAATTGGCTGCCGGTTAAACCGGGAACGCTCGACGCCGTCACCATCGTGATGAATTATCATGATATGGTCGGACGCGATTACGATCGCGCCAAGATCAATCACGAAGTCTTCACCGCGCTGAAAAAAGGCGGGGTCTACGCCATAGTTGATAATCGAGCGCCGGGCGGCTCAGGCGCGCGCGACGCCAGCACTATTCATCGGATTGCCGAGGATTATGTGATCAATGAGGTTGGTACGGCGGGCTTTCGCCTTGCCGCGTCGTCGGACATCCTGTGCAATCCCAGGGACGACCGCACCCTGCCGTTCTGGAAGATGAATCATGAGCAGGATCGTTTCACCCTGAAGTTCGTCAAACCATGATTGTGATTGTTGAGCGCTTGCCGCGGCATTTTTACAACGCGATGGAGGATGACACATGAAGATTGGATTGCTGGTTGCCGGCATCGGACGCGGCGCGTGGCCGGGTACCTTGCGCATCCTCGCCGAGCATTGTGAGCGTCTGAATTTCGGCACTATCTGGGCACCGGAACACGTCGTGCTGTTCGATCAGCAGGACTCGAAATACCCATATTCGGAAGACGGCCGATTCGCCGCGTCCAGCACCAGCGACTGGATGGACCCGTTCGTCGCCTTGAGTTATATCGCGGCGCGCAGCGAGCGAATTCGCCTCGCCACCGGTATCTGCCTGGTGCCCGAGCACAATCCGCTCGAATTGGCCAAGGTGGTCGCCAGCGTGGATCGAGTCAGCGGCGGACGCTTTGCCCTGGGCGTCGGGATCGGATGGTCGGCGGAGGAATTCGCCGCGCTCGGCATCGGCTTCGAGCGGCGTAATCAGCGCACGCGCGAATATCTCGAAGTGATGCGCCGCTTGTGGAGCGAGGAGCGCACCGATTTCGACGGCGAGTTCGTAAAGTTCAAGGGCGTGCGCAGCTATCCCAAACCGGTCCAGGCCAAGGTGCCGATCATCTTCGGCGGCGAGAGCGGGCCGGCGTTAAAGCGCGTTGCCGATTGCGGCGACGGATGGTTCGGATTTAATCTGGCGCCCGACGAGGCGCGGAGCAAAATCAAGCGGCTCCATGAGCTGATGCGCGAGTGCGGCCGCTTACCGAGTGAAGTGGAATTGATCATATCGCCGTATACCAAACGCGTCACGGCGGCGGACCTGCGCGGCTATCATGAGGCTGGCGTCAGTGAAGTCGTGATGACGATGCAGTTGGCGGAGAATGAGGCGGAGATTCCGGCACAGCTCGAACAATGCGCACGCGAGTGGGTTGCCCCCGCTGCCCACCTGGGGTGAGTCCAACAACCGCGCTCGTGGCAACTTCGGGAAGCGCATCACCCGGACAGGATTTCGCGGGCGCGCTTTAAATCGGCGGCGATTTGCGCCGCCAGCGCCGCGCCCGAATCGAACTTGCGCTCGCCGCGAATCCGTTCGACCAGCTCCAGTTTGAGCTCAACAC
>JBOHWM010000342.1:0-2961 GCA_050736555.1 Binataceae bacterium (SeqCode) | reverse complement strand
GTGTATCGCGGTCGCATACGAGGTGCGTGGCAAGCGCTACGACGAAATTCCGCCCGGACGCCATCTGCTTGAACGGGTTAAACCCGTATATGAAAAACTGCCCGGATGGAGCGAAGATGTCACCAAGGCGCGCGTGCTCGACGATCTTCCAACCAACGCACACCGCTATCTGACCCGTCTGGCGGAACTATGCGGAGTGCAACTCGCGATGATTGGTGTAGGCGCCGCCCGCGAAGCCACCATCGTGATGAAGAATCCATTCGCGGATTAAGTTTCCCGGCAAATCTTCCGCTCAGCCTTCCTGTCATCTCCTCAGGGTGGCGGGGCCGTTGGGCGATTTATGGCCGAAGAGGGAGCCGAAGAAGCCGCCGATCGAACCGATGAGGCCGTTCCTGGCGGTTCCGGATGTCCCCGATGGCGGCGCTTGAACGGAACTGCTCGAAGCCACTGAGCCGCCGCGGCCGCGGGTCAAGGCCCGCAGACTCGCCATTACGCCACCATGTAACGGACATATCCTGGCCGGTTGCGTGCCTTCCAAAAATGGCAAACGCACCTTGCGCGGACAGGACGGTGTGGCGAGTCCGCCGGAGGTCGGATCAATGGTGGCCATCACGATTCCTGGGGGGGGCGGGCCGAAGCCGAGTTGCGGCTGCCGCACCGCTTGCGTCATGAACTTGACCCACGCCGGCAGAGCCGCGTCGGCGCCTGGCAGGCCGATACTGTGCGGTTCGTCATAGCCGACCCAGACTCCAGCCACCAGCGTGCGCGTATAGCCGACGAAATAGGCGTCGCGGTAATCGTCGGTGGTGCCGGTCTTACCCGCGGCGGGAAAATCCAACCCGAGCCGATGTGAGCTGGCACCCGTGCCGAACTGAAGCACACCCCGCAGCGCGCCGGTCATGAGATAAGCGACCGCGTTGCTCATCAGGCGCCGTCGCCGCGGCGCATTTTGATAAATCTCGTGATGGTGCCGGTCCACCACCGCGGTAATCGCGTAGGGCGGACATTCGAGGCCGCCATCAGCGAAAACCTGGTAGGCGCCGGTCAATTCCAACAAGGTCATGTCGTCGGCACCTATCGCGATCGGAAGCACCGGCGCGAGATCCTCGCGCACGCCCATCTCACGCGCGGTGCGGATGATCGTTGGAGGTCCGAGTAAGCTGCCGAGATAAGCCGTCGGCACGTTGAGTGACTGCGCCAACGCCTCTTCCACCGTGACCTGACCCTGATAGGTGCGCTCGTAATTGACCGGTGTCCATCCGCCAAAAGACATCGGGCGGTCGGGCAGGATGGACCCGAGTGTAACGGGGCGCGGCAACGGATTGGTTAACGGGTCGAGCGCGGTGATGTAGACGATCGGTTTGAAGGCCGAACCTGGCTGGCGCTCGGCGTTGGCGGCGCGATTGAACTGGCTGGTGGCATAATCGCGGCCGCCGACCATCGCGACGATCGCGCCGGTACGTGGGTCCAGCGCGACCAGCGAGCTTTCCAGGCGCTGGGCGGGCTTGCGGCGGCGCAGATGTGGATGAAGCTTCTCCAACCGTTCGAGATTATCGACGACGCTTTCCCGCGCGCTTTCCTGCATCTCGGGATCGAGCGTGGTATAGACCTTGAGCCCTCTGAGATTGCCCTCCAGCCCCGGCAGCTTTTTCACCTGCGCGGTTACGTAATCGGTAAAGTACGGCGCGCGGCGCAAACTCGGCGCTTGGGCCAGCACGATCGACTGATTCGCCGCCGCCAGGTATTGCCGCTGATCGATCACTCCCGCCCGGCGCATCAACGCCAGCACGGTATCGCGGCGCTGAAGACACTCCTCCGGATGACGCCTTGGATCGTACAAGGTGGGCGCCTGGATCATGCCGATCAGAGTGGCCGCTTCGGCCGGCGAGACTTCACGCAAGTCTTTATTGAATAGAAAACGTGCCGCCACCGGCAGGCCGAACATCGGAGTGCCATCGTACGCGCCCATCGGCACGTCGTTGATATAGCGCTCGAGAATCTGGCGCTTCGACAGCCGCAGCTCGAGCACCAGCGCAATCGCGAGTTCGCGGAATTTGCGATGGAACGTGCGCGCGTGACGCTCAAGAAAAGTGCGCGCGAGCTGCTGCGTGATGGTGCTGGCGCCTTGACGCAAATGGCCCGAATGAAAATCCACGATGGCGGCTTCGATAATGCGGATCGGGTCGAACCCGGGATGGTAATAGAAGAAACGATCCTCGGTCGCGAGCAATCCCTTAACCAGGTCCGGCTTTAGATCGTTGAGTGAAACCTGAACCCGCTCGGCGGGCGAGTCGGGCAACAGGCGGCCGATGATTTCCGGTTCGAGCACCGCATGGTCAAGGCCAACTCCAAAGGAATCCGCGATGCCACTCACACGTCCACCGCTGAAATTCAAATGGAACAGCATTGCGGGGTGGTTTTCCAAACCAACCTGGAAATCGCGCGCGTAGACCGTCATCGCTCCCGGCATCATCGAGTATTCACCAGGCTCGGTAACGTCGTCCACGCGCGTATAGCTGAGATGGCCGAGCCGATCGATCAGATGAAGTTGGGCGATGTCGTCGCCGGGCGAAATCACGAGCGGAGCCGAATAGATAGCTGAGGTCAGAGCGGCACTGCGCTGCTCGATAAGTTGCGAGATCTCACCATAGAGCTGGGCGAGATAAAAGCCGAAGCCGAAAGTGAACAACAAGGCAAAGCCGATCAGTCCGCGGCGCCAGCCCAATCGCTTCAGCCATCCGGCCAATACTCGCCAGCGGCCTGGTCGCTGGCGCTTACGATTCTGGCCCGCTTTGGCCCGGCGTTTCGACTTCGGTCCTTTGCCGCCCGCTCCATCCATGCCCATCTTCCGGCCTAGGCCGCGGCGCGAGAGCCCCCGGTGCCATATAGCCTCATCCGGGGACGGATTATAGCCCAGCCGTTACGATGAAACAGAGTGGCGTCGTAACGGTTGACGGGCTC